>NZ_JBSFMS010000103.1:0-25932 GCF_053599675.1 Streptomyces sp. NPDC000880
GCCGGACCCCGCGCGTTACCTGCTGCAGGGCTGGATCTACGGCTTTGCGGACGGGTCCAGCGGATACCCCGAGGACTGGACGGCGGTCTGATGTATGTCCAGGAACCGGACGCGATGCTCGCGGGCCTGGCCAGGGTGCGGGGAACGGGGCGTCGCCCGTTCGGGCCCCCGGAGCGCGCGGGGCGTCGTGCGGGCAGCGAGGCTGGAGAGGAAATCCCCCTTGAGGTGCAGCCGCGGCGAGCGGGCCGCAGTACGGCCGAGGAGGTCCTGCTTGTGCGTACGACCCGGCGCTCTGCCTCCGTACTGGCCGCAGTGGCGCTCCTGCTGTGGACGTCGCGGACGGCAGTCTCCCAGCCTCAGCTCCCTGCGTACGAGGCCGACTGCCGAATAGTCGTCGAAGGTTCCCGGGCCACCGCCTTCTGCCACAACCCCTACCCCGAGACCGACCGCGTCCGGCTGCACATCGAGTGCGAGCGCTGGTGGGACATCGACGTGGACAGCGCGCCCGCGGAGGTCGGCCCGGCCGGCTACGCCGAGCTCACCGACCGCTGCTGGAAGGAGATTGGGGCGGTGTGGGTCAGCCACCAGCCCCTGCCGGACTCCGCAGGCACATGAACGGATAGCTCGCTGCCTCCGCGGCCGCCGCATCGCCGTCGCCGGCGCGGATCGCTTCGACCATCCGCGCGTGGTCCATGTGGTTCTCCGGGCGCAGTTCGTGGCCCACGTCGTGGCGCAGCCGACCCCGCAGCAGATCGCCGAGGTCCGCGTAGAGCTCGCTGAGCACTTCGTTGTGCGAGGCCGCCACCACGGCCAGGTGGAATGTCGCGTCGGCGGCGACGAACTGCTCCGCGTCGCCCATTGCCCACGCCTCCTCGCGCCGGGCGAGGAGCGTGTCCAGCTGCTTGAGGTCGCGTTCGGTACGCCGTTCCGCGGCGAGGCGGGCCGCCGAGGACTCCAGTGTGGAGCGCAGTTCGGCGATGTGCCGGGGGTTGGCGTCGGCGAAGCGGCGGTGCATGACGCCGGCCAGCTCGCTGGTGGCCACGACGTACGTCCCCGAACCCTGCCGGATGTCCAGCAGTCCGTTGTGCGCGAGCGCGCGGACCGCCTCGCGGACGGTGTTACGGGCCACGCCGAGCTGCTCGACCAGTTCCGGCTCGGTGGGGATGCGTGAACCGACCGGCCACTCGCCCGAGGTGATCTGGTTCCGCAGCTGGGCGATCACCTGGTCGGAGAGCGCGGAACGCCGGGGAGAGGTCAGCGCCATCGGGTTCCTTCCGTAAGGATTGGACAACCAATCATCCCATGATTCTATGATGGTCCGTATGCGTGAGACGTCCGACGAGACCCAGACTCTGAGCCCCTCCGCCACGGACCGTACCTCGGTCGTCTCCGTGTCCTCCGTGGAATCTCCCGCCCCACGGCTCACTCCCTGGCTCAGCCGGCTCGTGATCGTCGGGATCGTCCTCGCGGCACTCAACCTCCGCCCCGCCATCACCAGCCTCGGCGCGCTCCTCGAAGAGGCGCGGGTCGGGCTGCACATGAGCGGCAGCGTCGCCGGCGTCCTCACCTCCGTACCGCCGCTCTGCTTCGCGATCTTCGGGATCGCGGCGCCGCGACTCGCCCGCCGTTTCGGCCCCGGCGCCGTCGTCTGCGCCGGCATGGCGGCCATCGCGACCGGCCTGTTGATCCGGCCCTTCGCCGGCGGCACGGCGGGCTTCCTCGCCGCCAGCGCGCTTGCCCTCATGGGCATCGCCGTCAGCAACGTCCTGATGCCGGTGATCGTCAAGCGGTACTTCCCCGACCGCGTCGGCTCCATGACCGGGCTGTACTCCATGGCGCTCGCGCTCGGCACCGCTGCCGCCGCCGCCGCGACCGTGCCCATGGCCGAGGCGCTGGGCGGCAGTTGGCGGGGCGGCCTCGCGCTGTGGGCGTTCCTTGCCGCCCTCGCCGTACTGCCCTGGATCGGCATGGTCCGCGACCGCGGCGCGGCCACGCGGAGCCCGGTGGCCGCACAGGACCAGGATTCCCCGGCCCCCAGGATCACCCGCAGCCCCACAGCATGGGCGCTCGGCTGCTTCTTCGGCCTCCAGGCCACCGGCGCGTACATCACCATGGGCTGGATGCCGCAGATCTTCCGCGACGCGGGGGTCTCCGCGGGCACGGCCGGGGTGCTGCTCGCCGTGACCATGGTGATGGGCGTGCCGCTCGCCTTCGTCATCCCGCGGCTCGCCGCACGGATGAAGACGCAGGGCCCGATCGTCGTCGCCCTCGGGCTGTGCGGGCTGACCGGCTACGTGGGCCTGTTCTTCGCGCCGGCCGCCGGAGCCTGGGCCTGGGCGCTGCTGCTCGGCGTCTCCAACTGCGCCTTCCCGCTCGCCCTCACCATGATCGGCATGCGGTCGAGGACTGGGGCCGGAGTCGTACGGCTCTCGGCGTTCGCCCAGTCCACCGGATATCTGATTTCCATCCCCGGCCCGCTGCTGGTGGGCGTGCTCTACCAGCACAGCGGCGGCTGGGGGCTGCCGATCGCACTGATGGCAGGCATGATCGTGCCGCAGATCGGGCTCGGCATCCTGGCCGGCCGGGACCGGATGATCGAGGACGAATGCTGAGATGCGAGACTGACTCCATGCCTGTGCTCGACCCGAACCCCTCGAACGGCCAGAAGAAGCTCCTGCTCGTCTTCGGCGCGATGATCGCCATCACGGTCGTGATCGCGGTGATCGCCTCTATCGCCGCGCCCTGACACGGTCATTGCCCCGCCCCGGCCTCCTGGCGGGTGAGCCGCAGGGGCGCGCGCGAACCGAGCCAGAGATAATGGGGTGGGGCTGGCACCACCATCCCCTAGGGGGGCAGGCTCAGGGTGAAGTGGGTGGGTCACCGGATGGGCCCCCGCGCCCATGATCCGTAGGTTTGAAGCAACAAACCGCAGACCTACGGAGGCGGCCATGTCGGCCCACACGCACACCCGGTCCCACCCCACGGCCACGGGCAGCGTCGACATCCGGCTGCCGTGGTGGGCACTGGCACTGCCCATGCTCGCTTTCGTCGTTCTGCTCCTGCTGATCGCGGACCCCGCCCAGGCGCAGCCCACAGGCGGCGATCCTGCGGTCGGCCAGATCCTCGAGCGCATCCAGCACCGCCTGTCCCGGTGACTGTGCCGCTGGCGGATTCACCCTTCGTGGGGGAGCCCGTCAACACCCTGCGCCCACTGGCTCATTTCATGCGAAGCTGGGGTGCATGAGCGACGCCGTGTCTTCCGGGGGGACAGCCCCCGGATCCCCCGAATCCCGCAGGATCGTCCTCCTTCGGCATGCGAAGGCCGACTGGCCGCAGGTGTCCGACCATGAGCGGCCGCTCGCCGAGCGTGGCCGTCTGGAGGCGGCGACAGCCGGCAGCAGGCTGGCCGATACCGGTATCGCCCTCGACCTGGCTCTGTGCTCCACCGCGAGCAGAACCCGCGAGACCTGGAAGCTGGCGGTGCACGAGCTGCCGCACCGTCCCAAGACGGTGTACGAGGAGCGGCTGTACGACGCCTCCCTCGGCGAACTTCTCGCGCTGCTCAACGAGACCCCGGACGAGGTGAACGACCTGCTCGTCGTCGGCCACAACCCCGGGATGCACGCGCTCGCGGACGCCCTCGCGGGCAAGGCCGAGGGCGACGCGCTGGCCCGGATGACGCAGACCGGCTTCCCGACCGCGGCGCTCGCCGTCGTCGGCTTCACCGGCTCCTGGAAGTCGGTCGAGCACGGCGTGGGCACGCTGCTCGAGTTCTGGGCGCCGCACGCGTAATCCCCCTGTCCGGTACGTGAATCGGCCCCGGCGCGCGGTCACCGCGCCGGGGCCGCCGCCTGGTGGGACTAATGTTCCTCGCCCTCGCCCTCGCCGTCCGCGGCCTCGACCTCTTCGCGGGTGATGCCCAGCAGATAGAGGACGGTGTCCAGGAAGGGGACATTGACGGCGGTGTGGGCGGCCCGGCGGACGACGGGCTTGGCGTTGAAGGCCACGCCCAGACCGGCCGCGTTGAGCATGTCCAGATCATTCGCGCCGTCGCCGATCGCGACGGTCTGCGCCAGCGGCACGCCCGCCTCGGCGGCGAACCGGCGCAGCAGTCGGGCCTTGCCCGCGCGGTCCACGATCTCGCCGACCACGCGGCCGGTGAGCTTCCCATCCACGATCTCCAGCGTGTTCGCCGAGGCGAAGTCGAGCCCGAGCCGGGTCTTGAGGTCATCGGTGACCTGGGTGAATCCGCCCGACACGACGCCCACTTGGTAGCCGAGCCGCTTGAGCGTACGGATCAGAGTGCGGGCGCCGGGGGTCAGCCGGACTTCCGCGCGCACCTTCTCCACGACCGAAGCGTCGAGCCCTTCGAGCAGCGCCACCCGCGCGTGCAGGGACTGCTCGAAGTCCAGCTCGCCGCGCATGGCGGCGGCCGTGACCTCGGCGACCTTGTCCTCACAGCCCGCGTGTGCCGCGAACAGCTCGATGACCTCGTCCTGGATGAGCGTCGAGTCCACATCCATGACGACCAGGCGCTGGGCGCGGCGGTGCAGCCCGGCCGACACGACCGCCACATCGACGCCGATCCCGGCGGCCTCGGTGGCCAGGACGGTGCGCAGCGCCTCGGTCTCCGTACCGGACACCGCGAATTCCACGGCGGTGACGGGGTACTTGGCGAGCCGGAAAATACGGTCGATGTTCCCGCCGGTTGCGGTGATCCTGGCCGTTATGGCGGCGATCGATTCGGCGGTGAGCGGGTGCCCGAGCACGGTGACGTGCGAACGGCCACTGCCGCGTGGCCGGTTGTCGCCGGTGCCCGAGATGATCTCGGCCTGCAGTTTCAGCGACTCGGCCCAGCTGTGGACGGTGGCCCGGAGCTCGCCCGCGGCGGTGCCGCCGGTGGTTGGAGCGGTGACGAGGACGCACAGGACGATGCGGCCCCGCGTAACGACCTGCTCGATGTCGACGACGTCGACGGAGTAGGCGGCGAGGGTGTCGAAGAGCCCGGCGGTGATCCCGGGACGGTCCTTCCCGAAGATCTTGACGAGAAGGGTGGGTACGTCGGAGGTCTGCGATGCGCTCATGGTGTATCCACCGTATCGGGCGCGCGCGCGGCTGAGACGGGGCGTCCCGCCTGCCGGACGTTCCGGCCCCGGCCCGGCCCTCGGTCTTCGCTCCGGCCCTCGGTCGCTCCGGCCCTCGGTCTTCGCTCCGGCCCTCGGCCTTCGCCCCGGCCCTCGGTCTTCGCTCCGGCCCTCGGTCTTCGCTCCGGCCCTCGGCCTTCGCCCCGGCCGCGTGCCCGCGCACCCGTCACCGGCGGCCCCTGGGCGCCCCCGGCGGCGGAGGGCCGTCGTCAGGCGGTGGGGGAGACGCGCGCTGCGGGGACGGCGGGGGCATCGGGCGCGCGACCGTCGGAGCACCGTGGATTTCCGGGGGCGGGCACAGATACGGGTTCGTGTCGTCGTTCGACGGGCGGTACGGCGGCGCCGGGCGGTACGGACCGGGCAGCTCCGCCGCCCCCGCCCCCGCCTCCGTCGCGGGCACCGCCGCCGCGGCCCGGCCGGCACCACGCGTCCCGTACACCAGCAGCGCCCCCACCCCGCCCGCAGCCGCACCCCACGCCGCCCCAAGCAGCAGGGCCATGCCCACCTGACCGTGCAGCTCGATGCCCGCGCCGAACGCGTCGAAGCCCAGCACCGACAGCGACGCGTCCGCCGAGACGTCCGTCAGCCACACCAGCAGCGGCAGTGCCGGCGCCGTCACCACGCCCAGCCGCACCGCGCACCGCCCCGCGAACGCGGCCGCTGTCAGCCCGCCCACCGGCGTACGCGCCGCCGCCAGCACCCCGGCGTACAGCATCATCACCGCGGTCGCGACCGCCAGCAGCCATACCCGGCCGTCCAGTTCGGCCAGCCTGCCCACCGTCACCGGCTCGTTCGCCGAGACCCGCAGCAGTTCGTCCAGCGGATCCGGCAGCAGCTTCGCCAGCTCGCCCTTCGCCTCGCCGTCCCACGGCACGAACAGGCCCAGCGGCACGCCCAGCCACGCCCCGTTTGGTGCCCCGAGCAGCGCCGCACCCGCGATCCTTCTCGGGTGGTCGTCACCGATCGCCGCGTACGCCGCCGCCGCGTACCCCGCGAGGACCGCGACCAGCAGCACCGCCACGACCGCGGACACCGCGGGCCGGACGGCCCTGCGAAGCGCCTGCCACACCGCCCCGGGGGGCAGTGGCGCACTCCGCGAGGCGAGAAGCGAGATCACCAGCACCCCGAGTACCCAGAACAGCGCGCCCGCCAGCGAATCCGCGGTGTTCACGCTGAACCCCACCGACGCCTGCGCGTCCACCAGGTCTCCGAGCCGGTCAGGCAGCAGCCCCCCGATGTCGCCGATGCCCGGCACCTCGATGCCGTCCCCGTCCCCGCCGAGCCCCGGCACCTTGTCGAGGTCCAGCCCGAGCTTCGCCCCGTCGATCGTGATGACGTCGTGACCTGCCCACGCCAAGCCGCCGACCGTCGCTACGAAGAGAGTCGCCACCCCGCCCGCCCGCGCGGCGAATTCGGTCCCCGAGATGTACGGTCCCGCGCGGCGCAACGACCGTATAAAGAAGTACGCAAGGAACAGTGCCCCGACCAGTCCCACCCCAAGTGGCGTGATGTCGATGGCTGTCCGCGCCTGCGCACCTGCCAGCCCGAACGCGGACACATCGCCTGTGGGGGTGACCGATCCGCCCACCGCGAGCACCACAGCCGCCGCGGTCATCGGCCCGAGCGACCCCGCCGAATCCGCGCCCAGCAGATGCAGTCCGAGCGCAGCCGCACCCGCCATCCCGACCAGTGCCCAGCTCACCGCCGCGACGGACGCCAGCACCACATCGCCCCACGGCACCTTGTCGCCACTGCCGCTCGCGTCCATCGGACCCCCCGATCCATGCTGGGTTTGGCCCAGTTGCCGCCACTCGCGCATGGTCCGTACGCACTCATGGGCGCTTACCACTCTCCGGGCGTGTTTCTCCTCCGTCAACGGCCATCCCGAACGCGGTCTTCACACGGCCCGACTTTCGGATGCGGGACCGGGCCTGAAATAGTTCCTCAGGATGTTCGCCATCCCTAGACTCCCTGCGATGGGGGTAACTCGGGGGACAAGTAGTGGGGCATGGAGTGCCGGAACTCGTACTGGAATTGAACGGAAGGACCTGGACTCTCGATCCGTCCAGGTCGTACACCCTGGGACGTGATCCGCAGGGCGACCTGGTGATCGACGACGCCAGGGTCTCGTGGCGGCATGCCGGCATCAGCTGGGGCGGCTGCAGTTGGGTGATCGAGGACCACGGCAGCACCAACGGCACATACGTACAGGGCCAGCGGATCCATCAGATGGAGATCGGCCCGGGCTCGGCAGTGCACTTGGGCAACGCCACCGACGGTCCGCGGCTGAACCTCTCGGGCGCGGCAGCCGACGCGTACAGCGCGCAGGGCGCGGTGCCTCAGCAGCAGGCGGTCAAGCAGCAGGCCCCGGTCCAGCAGCCGCAGCAGCAGGGCGCTCCCGGCTGGGTGGCGGCTCAGCAGGCGCCGGCGCAACAGCCGCAGCAGGCATGGCAGCAACAGCCGCCGCAGGCACAGGTCCCGCACCAGCAGGGACCAGGTGGCGCCGGCGGTGTCGCGGGGGCTCCGCCGGTGTACGGAGACCGCAGCCCGACCACCTTCCATCAGCTGGCCCTCGGCCGGGTGATGCGCATCGGTCGTGCGCTCGAGAACGAACTGGTCGTCTCCGACCTCCAGGTCTCGCGCCACCACGCCGAGTTCGTGGCCACGCCCGACGGCCGCTTCGAGATCCGCGACCTCGGATCCCACAACGGCACGTACGTCAACGGCCAGCCGATAGCCAAGTCCTCCTCCGCGCTCATCGGCCCGAACGACATCGTCGGCGTCGGCCACTCGACCTTCCGCCTCGTCGGCGACCGGCTCGAGGAGTTCGTCGACACCGGTGAGGTCTCCTTCTCTGCCCGCCACCTCACGGTGACGGTCGACGGCGGCAAGCAGATCCTGCGGGACGTCTCCTTCGGCGTACCGGAGAAGTCGCTCATCGGCGTCATCGGCCCCTCGGGCTCCGGCAAGTCCACCCTGCTCAAGGCGCTCACCGGCTACCGGCCCGCCAACCAGGGCGACGTGCTCTACGACAACCGCAGCCTCTACAAGCAGTTCGCCGAGCTGCGCCAGCGCATCGGACTGGTCCCGCAGGACGACATCCTGCACAAGGAACTCACCGTCCGTAAGGCGCTCAAGTACGCCGCCAAGCTCCGCTTCCCCGGCGACACCGCCGAGGCCGAGCGCGAGGCCCGTATCGACGAGGTTCTGCGCGAGCTCAAGCTCGACATCCACAAGGAAAAGAAGGTCACCTCGCTCTCCGGCGGCCAGCGCAAGCGCGTCTCGGTCGCGCTCGAGTTGCTGACCAAGCCGTCCCTGATATTCCTGGACGAGCCGACATCCGGCCTCGACCCGGGTATGGACCGCGACGTCATGCAGCTGCTGCGCGGCCTTGCCGACGACGGCCGCACCGTCCTGGTGGTCACCCACTCCGTGGCCGAGCTGGCGCTCTGCGACAAGCTCCTCGTCATGGCCCCGGGCGGCTCGGTCGCGTACTTCGGCCCGCCGGAGGAAGCGCTCAATTTCTTCGGCTACAGCACCTGGGCCGACGTCTTCTCGGCGTTCGAGAACTACCGCGACTACGACTGGGCGGGCCGCTGGCGCGGCTCGCAGCACTACCAGATGTACGCCGCGGACATCGACGCCGTTGCCGCGCAGCAGGTACACATGCCGCCCGCGCAGCAGATGCGCCCGCCGAAGCCGCAGAGCTGGGGCTCCCAGCTGTGGACGCTGATCCGCAGGTACTCCTCGGTCATCGCGTCCGACAAGGGCTTCCTGGGCCTGATGGTGATCCTGCCCGCGGTCCTCGGTCTGGTCAGCGTGGTCATCCCGGCGAAGTTCGGCCTCGGACCGCCCACGCCGCCGAGCAGGTTCAACGGCGACGCCGGCACGATCATGCTGATCCTCGCGGTCGGCATGTGCTTCTCGGGCGCGGCCAACTCCGTACGAGAGCTGATCAAGGAACGGGTCATCTACGAACGGGAACGGGCCACCGGCCTGGCCCGCTCGGCGTATCTGATGTCCAAGGTGATCGTCCTCGGCGTGATCACGGCCATCCAGGGCGTCATCATCTGCGGCATCGGCTTCGCCACCCGCGACCTGCCCGAAGAGGGCCTGATCATGCCGCCGGCCGTCGAGATCTGCCTTGTCGTCATTGCGCTGGGCTTCACCTCGATGATGTTCGGCCTGGTCATCTCCTCGCTGGTGAAGACCGCCGAGAAGACCATGCCGCTGCTGGTCATGTTCGCGATCGTCCAGGTCGTCTTCACCGGCATCCTCTTCCAGGTCTACGGTTCGCCCGGCCTGGAGCAGTTCGCCTGGCTGATGCCGTCCCGCTGGGCCATCGCCGGCGCGGGTACGACGCTCGACCTGTCGCACCTCATGCCCCCGTGGGACCCGAACAAGCCCGATGACCTGGACCCGCTGTGGGAGCACTCGGCGGGCCAGTGGGGCCTGAACATCACGATCCTGCTCGTGATCGGCGTCATCTGCGGTGTCGCGGTCGCGCGGCTGCTGCGCCGCCACGAGCCTGAGGTCATGCGCAAGTAAGGGTGCCATCCGCAGATGCGCCCGAAGGGCGGCACCCCGTGTGGGGAGCCGCCCTTCGGCGTATGCGCATACCGCGGTTGCTCTGCTGAGCCTCAGTAGGCGCTGTTGACGTTGTCGATCGAGCCGTAGCGGTCGGCGGCGTAGTTGGCCGCGGCCGTGATGTTGGCGATCGGGTCGTACTGGTTGTTGGGGGTACCGGGGACGTGGTACGCGTCGAACGTCGGCTTGATGACCTGCAGCAGGCCCTTCGACGGGACGCCGTTGATCGCGTTGATGTCCCAGTTGTTGATGGCATTCGGGTTGCCGCTGGACTCACGCATGATGTTGCGGTGCAGCCCGTCGTAGGTGCCGGGGATGCCGTGCTTCTTCATGATGGCCAGCGACTCCTTGATCCAGCCGTCAAGGTTGTTCGCGTAGACCGGCTTGCGGGCGGCGGCGCGGCTCGCGGCCTGCTCGGCAGCGCGCTTCTTCGCGGCAGCCTTGGCGGCAGCGGCGGCAGCCTTCTTCTTGGCCTCGGCGTTCGCCTTGGCCTTGGCGTGGGCCACGGTCTGGGCGTGGGCCACAGCCTTGGAGTGAGCCAGGGTCTGGGCGTGTGCCTTCGCCGCGGCAGACGCCTTCTGCTTGGCGGCAGCCGTCTCCTGCTCGGCGATGTTCGCCTGCGCAGCGGTCGTCTGCGCGGTCTTGACGGTCTCGGGCTCGGCGGAAGCGCTGCCCGGGACGAGGGAGAACGTGAGGGCTGCGACGCCGGCGGCGGCGATACCGGCGATCGAGACCTTGTTGGTCTTGGTCATACGGGTGCTGGACGCGGACATACAGATACCTCGTTCGAATAGCGGAAGTCGCATCAGGCCGGGGCGGCGCTGCGCTCCTCGGCGGCGACGGGTGCAATTCTTAGCGGCAGCAAAATGCCCTGGCAAAGGTGTGACGTACGACCCTCGGTAGTGGATCAGGGTGTCGCGAAGGTCCGTTTTTGCCCATTCAGTCCCCGCTCACGCGCCCTTTATATGTCCACTAAAGGGATTCGTAAGTGACGTGCGTCCTATGCGCGGGCTCACATGGGGCAGGCGCCATTCTCACCGTGCGTTGCGTCAGCAATGCAAAGCGTGAGGGATTTCAATTCGGAAGTATGAGGTGGCTGTCGCCAAACTCGTGCCAGAGGTAGAGATGCCGCAGCGCTTCCTCGTACGAGCGGCTCAGCGCCTCCCGCCCGGCGACTGCCTCCAGCATCAGCAGATGCGATGCCTGCGGCTCGTGCAGCCCGGTCAACAGCCCGTCCACGGCGCGCACCCCGCGCCTCGGCGTGATGACCAGGTCCGTCCAGCCCGATGCCGCACGCACCACGCCGTCGGGGCCCGCCGCCGACTCCAGGGCGCGTACGGCCGTCGTGCCGACCGCGACAATGCGGCCTCGGCCCACCCGCGCGGCATTCACCAGCCACGCCGTCGTGCCAGGCACCTCGAAGCGCTCCGGGTACGGCGGCTCGTGCGCCTGTGCCGAAGCCACCCCCGTATGCAGGGTGATCGGCGCGAACTGCACGCCCCGGCTCACCAGCTGCGCCACCAGCCGCGCCCTGAAAGGCCGTGCGGCACTCGGCATCTCCGCGGAGCCCGCGCCGCCGGGGGAAGGGAGCGCGAAGACCGTCTGATACGCGGACAGAGGCTGATCCTGGGCCGTGTACCCGTATCGGATCGGCCGTCCGTACCGGCGCAGCAGCCCCGGTACGTCCACCGAGACCGACGCCCACCACAGCCGGTCCGCGCCGGGGGCAAGGGGCTCCTCCAATACGAGGCGCTCGCCCCCCGGAAGCCGTATGGCAGCCCCTGCCGGACCGCCGGCGCGCGGCAGGGTGCTGCCTGATCCGTTGGGGCGGCGCAGCTCCACCGCCCAGCGCCCGTCGTCCCCGCGCGTCGAGAAGTGCACGACGACGACCGCACCGCCGACGCGCCCGCCCACGGCAGCGGGCAGGGTGCTGGACGTATTGACCACCAGGACGTCGCCGGCGCACAGCTGCCCGGGAAGGTCCCGGAAGGCGTGGTGGGAGACCTCGGTCCCGCGCGAGACCATCAGCCGTACATCGTCCCGACCGGAGCCGCGAACCTCGGCCGGCACCCGGGCGGAGAGCTCCTTGGGCACCCGCAGCGCATCCAGCACGGCTGTTCCTCCTGACATGGTTGTCATCGGAGTTGTTATCGGGGCGGCTCCGCGAGCGCGGGGGCCGCATACCGGCCGCTCACCGGCCTCTCGTCGAGCAGCCGCAGGAAGCCCGGCACCACCGACTCCGGCGCCGGACGCGGGTCCTCGTCGTCCGGAACGGCGGCCGCGTACAGATCCGTCTGCATGTCACCCGGGTCGACCGTCCACACCCGCAGTTCCGGCTCCTCGACCGCGAGGACCGCGGCGAGGTGGTCGAGCGCCGCCTTCGAGGCTCCGTAGCCGCCCCACGTCTCGTACGCCTCAGCCCCGGCGTCCGAGCTGACCGCGATCACCGTGCCCGCGTCCGCCGCCCGCAGCAGCGGGAGTGCCTCCTGAACGAGACCGAGCGCCGCGACCACATTGGTCTCCAGCGCCGCCCGCAGCCCCTCCAACGGCAGCGCGTCCAGCCGCACCAGTGGCTCGGCGCCGAGCGCGCTCGCATTGCTCACCAGCAGGTCAATACCGCCGAGCCCGCGGGCCGCGGCCAGCAGTTCCGTGCGATGCCCTGCGTCGGTGACGTCGCCCGTCACCGCCACCACCCGCGTCCCGTGCGCGCCGATGCCCCGCGCGCTCTCCTGAAGTACGTCGGCGGTCCTGGCACCCAGCACCAGGTCCCAGCCGCGCCGGGCGAGGGCCGCCGCGAGAGCGCGCCCAAGCCCCTTCGAAGCCCCGGTGATCACCGCTACCGGCATGATGTCCATCCCCTTGTCCGCGTCTTTGACCCAACCTAGGAACGCGGCCATGCCCGCCGCCTCCTGCCCGGGACCCCCGCCCAAGGAACTTCGACCTACGTCCACAGCCCTAGGAGGCTGCCCTCCCCGGCCCGATACGGACTGCCACACCCCGCCGGTACCGTGAGGTCATGAGTCACCGACCCGGCTCCGGCCTTGCCGCCGTGAGCACCGCGCTCCTCGCGATGAGCAGGCATCTCGAGGTGCGTGACGTGCTGAAGACGATCGTGGCTTCGGCGCGTGAGCTTCTCGACGCCGAGTACGCGGCGCTGGGCGTCCCCGACGACCACGGCGGCTTCTCCCAATTCGTGGTCGACGGCGTGAGCGACGCGCAGTGGAGGGCGATCGGCCCGCTCCCGCGGCAGCACGGCGTCCTCGCCGCGATGCTCCGGGAGGCGAAGACGGAGCGCCACGCGGATGTGCGCAAGGACCCCCGCTTCGAGGGCTGGCCGTCCGCCCACCCGGACATGTCCGACTTCCTCGGCCTGCCCATCAAGGACGGCGACGAGACGATCGGCGCGCTCTTCCTCGCCAACAAGAGGTGCCCGAAGCCGGACGGCGGTTGCGGATTCACCGTCGAGGACGAGGAGCTCCTCTCGATCCTCGCCCAGCACGCGGCCATAGCACTCACCAACGCCCGGCTGTACGAGCGCAGCCGCGAGCTCACGATCGCGGAGGAACGTTCCCGCCTGGCCCACGAGTTGCACGACGCGGTCAGTCAGAAGCTGTTCTCGCTCAGGCTGACCGCGCAGGCCGCGGCCGCCCTCGTGGACCGCGACCCGGCCCGCGCCAAGGGCGAGTTGCAGCAGGTCGCGGAGCTCGCCGCCGAGGCCGCGGACGAACTGCGCGCCGCTGTCGTCGAGTTGCGCCCCGCCGCCCTCGACGAGGACGGCCTGGTCAACACTTTGCGTACACACATCCAGGTCCTGGACCGGGCGCACACCGCGCGGGTCACCTTCGACAGCTTCGGCATCCGTGCGCTGCCCGCCGCCCAGGAGGAGGCACTGCTCCGGGTCGCCCAGGAGGCCCTGCACAACGCGCTGCGGCACTCCGGCGCCGACGAGGTCGACGTGGTCCTGGTCCGCCGCGGCCAGGGCGCGGTCCTGAGCGTCACGGACAACGGCAAGGGCTTCGAACCGAGGACGGTCCGCCGGGCCGGCCGCCATCTGGGACTGGTCTCGATGCGCGACCGGGCGGGCGGCGTCGGTGGAAAGCTCGCCGTGGAATCGGCGCCCGGAAAGGGCACCACGATCGAGATGGAGGTCCCCGGTGGCTGACACTGTCCCCAATTCGAAGACTGGGATGATCCGTGTGCTGCTGGTCGACGATCATCAGGTGGTCCGCCGGGGCCTGCGTACCTTCCTCGAGATCCAGGACGACATCGAGGTCGTCGGCGAGGCAGCGGACGGGGGCGAGGGGGTCGCCCGCGCCGAGGAGTTGAAGCCGGACGTGGTCCTGATGGACGTCAAGATGCCCGGCACCGACGGCATCGAGGCGCTCCGCAAACTCCGCGAACTCGCCAACCCCGCGAAGGTGTTGATCGTCACCAGCTTCACCGAACAGCGCACGGTCGTGCCCGCCCTGCGCGCGGGCGCGTCGGGTTACGTCTACAAGGACGTGGACCCGGAGGCGCTGGCCGGGGCGATCCGCTCCGTACACGCCGGCCACGTGCTGCTCCAGCCGGAGGTCGCGGGCGCGCTCCTTTCGCAGGACGCTCCGAGCAACGGGACGGGGCGCAGCAGCACCCTCACCGAACGCGAGAGGGAAGTCCTCGGCCTGATCGCGGACGGCCGCTCCAACCGCGAGATCGCCCGGGCGCTCGTCCTGTCCGAGAAGACCGTCAAGACGCATGTCTCGAACATTCTGATGAAGCTGGACCTGGCGGATCGTACCCAAGCGGCGCTGTGGGCCGTCCGGCATGGCCTGACAGACTGAGTGGAGCGTCTCGCTCCGGTCGGAGATTCATACCGTCGGGTGGATGTCACCTGTCCGGCGCATCCTGATCGACTCGGCGCCGTTGTCCATGGCGTGCTGCGGCGGCCGGCCGCAGCGAACGCTCAGGAGGATTTCCAAGTGAAGAACCTGAAGAAGGCCGCTGCCCTCACCATGGTCGCGGGTAGCCTCGTCGCCGCCGGCGCGGGTGTCGCGTCCGCCACCACCGGTGCGCACGCCGACGGCACGGCTGTCAACTCCCCGGGCGTTGCCTCCGGCAACGTGGTTCAGGTCCCGGTCCACGTCCCGGTGAACGTCGTCGGCAACACCGTGAACGTGATCGGCGCCCTCAACCCCGCGTTCGGGAACGCCGGCTACAACGGCTGACCGGGTTCACACCTCCACGGCGACCACCGGCCCGGTTTCCAGGGGCCGTGGTTGTCGTGGGCCGGGTTTCCAGGGTTCGTTGTTGCCCTGGGCCGGGGGCGTTGGTGGTTGGTGCCTGGTGGGTGGTTTCGCGGGCGAACCCAGTGTTTCCAGGGTTCGTTGTTGCCCTGGGCCGGGGGCGTTGGTGGTTGGTGCCTGGTGGGTGGTTTCGCGGGCGAACCCACCCACCGCGCCGGGCCTGGTACGGCCCCGGAATCCGCACCTCACGGCACCGGGCGCCCCGGACCCCCACGCCCCGGAGCCGCCCCGCGTCAGCGGGCCCCGCGTTCCCGCTCCTCCACATACGCGTTGTACGCCGCCACCTGTGCCCGTCTGGCCACCCGTTCCACCGGGCGCAGCGCCTCCACTCGCGCCGACATCTCGGACGCGCTCACCGCCCCGCCATGGCCGTTCTCGTACGCCACCGAGATGAGCAGCCCGACCCGCTGAGCCAGCTCCAGCACACGTACCGCCCGCGGCGGATACCCGGGCGCCAACGCCTCGCGGCCCCGCTCGGCCCGGGCCCGGTACGCGTCGATCGCCGCCTCCGCCACCGGGCCCGACGCCGCCACATCGAGCCGTGACAGTACCTCCGTCGCCTCCCGCAGCGCCTCGGCGAGCTCCCGCTCCGCCTCCCCGAGCGAGGGCACGTCCGCGGGCGGCGCCTCCCGTACCGGCAGACAGTGCCAGACGACCTCCACATGCTGATCACCCGCGGGCCCGGCTTCGTACACGTCGGGCACCAGCCCGTACGCGGCGCCCGTGGCGACGACCGCCTCCTCAGAGTCGAGCGCCCGCGCGTTGAACTCCGGCGGCCCGCTGAGCCCCAGCGGATGCCCCGGCGCCGGCAGCGCGACCCGGTACCCGGTCACCCCGAGCGCCCGCAGCCGCCCCAGCGCCAGCGTGAGCCCAACCGGGCCAGCCTCGCCGGGCAGACCCGCCACCCGGTGCACCGCGTCGTCGCGGACGATCGCGAGCACAGCGTCGTCGGGTGATACAAATCCGGCCAACAGGGCATTTCCCCATGCGGCCAGCCGTCCTGAGCGTGGTTCGGAGAGCATGGACCCAGCCTAGGGACCGGACCGGGGGACCGGGCCACCCGACCGGTGGCGTAGGTTTTCCCTGGGAGGCGCGCCCACAGGCGCACAAACGCCCCCCCAAGTACCTCAAAACGATTGCATGGGGAGACAACGCGCTCATGAGCGATGTACTGGAGCTGGTGGACGTATCCGTGGTCCGCGACGGACGCGCTCTGGTGGACGACGTCTCCTGGTCGGTCAAGGAGGGCGAGCGCTGGGTCATCCTCGGCCCCAACGGCGCCGGCAAGACCACCCTCCTCAACATCGCGTCAAGCTACCTCTTTCCGACCACCGGCCACGCGAGGATCCTGGGCGAGCGCCTCGGCGGCGTCGACGTCTTCGAGCTCCGCCCCCGCATCGGCATTGCCGGCATCGCCTTGGCCGAGAAGCTGCCCAAGCGCCAGACCGTGCTGCAGACCGTCCTTACCGCCGCATACGGCATGACCGCCACCTGGCACGAGGACTACGACGCCGTCGACGAGGAGCGCGCCCGCGCCTTCCTCGACCGCCTCGGCATGACCGACTTCCAGGACCGCAAGTTCGGCACCCTCTCCGAGGGCGAGCGCAAGCGCACCATGATCGCCCGCGCGATGATGACCGACCCCGAACTGCTGCTCCTCGACGAGCCGGCGGCCGGCCTCGACCTCGGCGGCCGCGAGGACCTGGTCCGCCGCCTCGGCCGCCTCGCCCGCGACCCGTACGCCCCCTCCATGGTCATGGTCACGCACCATGTCGAGGAGATCGCCCCGGGGTTCACTCACGTCCTGATGATCCGTCAGGGCAAGGTGCTGGCCGCCGGCCCCATGGAGACCGAGCTGACCTCCCGCAATCTCTCGCTCTGCTTCGGCCTCCCGCTCCTTGTCGAGCGCAACGGCGAGCGCTGGACCGCCCAGGGCCTCCCCCTCGGCTGACAACGGGCTCCGGCGGCGCGGCTGCCCGGATCTCAACCCCGCCCTCGCCCCCTGTCCCCACCAGACCGGCGGACCTACCATGACCACGTGGAAATCGACGCGTGGGTGTGGTGGCTGATCGGCGCGGTAGGACTGGGCATTCCGCTCGTCCTGACGGCGATGCCGGAATTCGGAATGCTGTCCGCCGGAGCGGTGGCCGCGGCCGTCGTCGCGGCGCTCGGCGGCGGCACAGTCGCCCAAGTACTCGTCTTCGCCGCGGTCTCCGTAGCGCTCATCGCCGTCGTACGGCCGATCGCGACCCGGCACCGTGCCCAGCGTCCCCAGTTCGCCAGCGGAGTCGACGCACTCAAGGGCCGCCAGGCCGTCGTCCTGGAACGGGTCGACGCCAGCGGCGGCCGGATCAAGCTTGCTGGTGAGGTCTGGTCCGCACGCACACTGGACGCCGCGATGTCGTACGAGGCCGGACAGCGGGTCGACGTCGTCGAGATCGACGGCGCCACCGCCGTCGTGATGTGACACAACAGGCCGAACACCCCACACGTCGGCCCGCGTTCTGGGAAACTCGATCATCAAATCATTCGGCAGCACAATCATCCGGCAGCGAAGGGCGCAGGGAACACGATGCAACCGATCATCATCGTCCTGATCATTCTGGTGGTGCTGGTCTTCATCGCCCTGATCAAGACGATCCAGGTCATCCCGCAGGCCAGCGCCGCCATCGTCGAGCGCTTCGGGCGCTACACCCGCACCCTCAACGCGGGTCTGAACATCGTCGTCCCCTTCATCGACTCGATCCGCAACCGTATCGACCTGCGTGAGCAGGTCGTCCCCTTCCCGCCCCAGCCGGTGATCACCCAGGACAACCTGGTGGTCAACATCGACACGGTCATCTACTACCAGGTGACCGATGCCCGGGCCGCGACGTACGAGGTCGCCAGTTACATCCAGGCGATCGAGCAGCTCACCGTCACCACCCTCCGCAACATCATCGGCGGCATGGATCTGGAGCGGACCCTGACCTCCCGCGAGGAGATCAACGCGGCCCTGCGCGGCGTCCTCGACGAAGCCACCGGCAAGTGGGGCATCCGCGTCAACCGTGTCGAGCTCAAGGCGATCGAGCCGCCCACCTCCATCCAGGACTCGATGGAGAAGCAGATGCGCGCCGACCGTGACAAGCGCGCCGCGATCCTCACCGCCGAGGGCATCCGCCAGTCGCAGATCCTCACCGCCGAGGGTGAGAAGCAGTCCGCGATCCTGCGCGCCGAAGGTGAGGCCAAGGCGGCCGCGCTGCGCGCGGAGGGCGAGGCCCAGGCCATCCGTACGGTCTTCGAGTCCATCCATGCCGGAGACGCCGACCAGAAGCTCCTCGCCTACCAGTACCTCCAGATGCTCCCGAAGATCGCAGAGGGCGACGCCAACAAGCTCTGGATCGTGCCCAGCGAGATCGGCGACGCGCTCAAGGGGCTCAGCGGCGCCATGGGCAACTTCGGCCCGATGGGCGGCATGGGCGGCGGCTCCGGCAAGTCCGGCGGCAACGGCACGGAGCGCCGCGAACAGCCCCCTCTCGACTGACCCGGCAGACCCTCAGGCATGATCGGTGCATCCGGCACCGATCATCGAGGGGCACAGCGTGACCATCTGGGAGATGCTCGCCGTCTTCGCCGCGGGCATCAGCGCCGGCACGATCAACACCATCGTCGGCTCGGGAACGCTGATCACCTTCCCGGTGCTCCTTGCCACCGGCCTTCCCCCGGTCACCGCCACCGTCTCCAACGCCCTCGGCCTGATCCCCGGCTCGATCAGCGGAGCCATCGGCTACCGCGCCGAACTCACCGGCCAGCGCAGCCGCCTCCGGCGCCTGAGCGTCGCCACCGCGATCGGCGGCATCAGCGGAGCCGCACTCCTGCTGATACTGCCTCCCACGGCCTTCGAGACGATCGTGCCGGTACTGGTCGCGATCGCCCTCGTCCTGGTGATCCTCCAGCCGCGCATCACCAAGGCCGTTCAGCGCCGCCGCGACCGCAACGGCACCCACGTCCACCCCGACGGTGGCCCGCTCCTGTTCACCGGACTGCTGCTCGCCAGCGTCTACGGCGGCTATTTCACCGCGGCCCAGGGGATCATCTACATCTCCCTCATGGGCATGCTGCTCGACGACACCATGCAGCGCTTCAACGCCGCCAAGAACGTCCTCGCCGCCGTCGTCAACAGCATCGCCGCGCTCTTCTTCCTCTTCGTCGCGGACTTCGACTGGACGGCCGTCCTGCTGATCGCGGTCGGCTCCGCCATCGGCGGACAGTTCGGCGCGAAGATCGGCCGCCGCCTCCCGCCCGCGGTGCTGCGCGCGCTGATCGTGGCGGTCGGCACCGTCGCCATCGTCCAGCTGCTGCTCCGCTGACGCACGCAAGGCCCGCCCTCGTCCGAGAGCGGGCCTTCACCGACTGGTCCTCGCGTTACGCGGCGGGCTGGGCGGCCAGCCACCCCGGCAGCTCCGACCGCTCACCGGCCCGCATCCCGAGCAGCATGGCGTCCGCCGGAGACGGTATGAAGGGCTGTTGCAGCAGGGGCATCCCCGCCTGCTCCGGCGTGCGGTCCGCTTTGCGGTGATTGTCCTCGGCGCAGGACGCCACCGTATTCAGCCAGCTGTCCGCACCACCGTGGGACCGCGGCACCACGTGGTCCACGGTCGTGGCGCGCCTTCCGCAGTACGCGCACCGGTGCTGGTCCCGGACCAGCACACCCCGCCTCGACCACGGCGCCTGTCTTCGGAACGGCACCCGGACATAGCGGCACAGCCTGATCACCCGGGGCACCGGAAGATCGACGGCGGCGGCACGCACACGGAGTCCGGGGTGGGCCTGCTCGACGACGGCCTTGTCCTGCAGCACCAGAACCACAGCACGGTTGAGTGTCACCGTCGACAGCGGCTCGAAGCTCGCATTCAGCACCAACGTGTCACGCATCTCGCCCACCTCCCGTTCGCCGGCCCAGCCCGTTGCGGGCCTTGGGCTTGGATCAACTCTGGCCGGGCGCGCCGAGATGGACAACGCAATAAAAGATGCCCTGCCCTGATCTCTCCAAGACCAGGGCAGGGCAAACAAGAAACGAACGCTCAGCTTGCCGAGGGACCCTCGTACTCACCGATCAGCTGCGCCCGCGCAATCGTGTGGAACCGCAGATTGAATCCCACGACCGCGGGCGAGACATCCGCGTCCGGGCCGAGCTTCTCGCTGTCCACCGCGTACACCGTGAACACATAGCGGTGGTTCTCACCGGCCGGGGGAGCGGCGCCGCCGAAGTCCTTCGACCCATAGTCGTTGCGGACCTGAATCGCGCCCTCGGGCAGCCCCTCGAACTTCCCGCTGCCCGCACCCGCAGGCAGCTCCGTGACCGACGAGGGGATGTCGAAGAGCACCCAGTGCCAGAACCCGCTGCCCGTGGGGGCGTCCGGATCGAAGCACGTCACGGCGAAGCTCCTGGTCTCGGCCGGGAATCCCTCCCACCGCAGGTGCGGCGAGGTATTGCCCGCCGCGTGGACCTGGGTGTCCTTCAGCACCGACCCCGGCGCGATGTCATCGCTCACCACCGTGAACGGCGGCACCGCCGGATGAAAGTCGTGCGGAAGTGGCGCCCTCTTGAGCTCGATCACGTCTGAACCTCCGATTCGGCTGTCCTGCCTGCCTGCCAAATCCGACCCTAGAGCCAGTTACGACGCCCACCGACATCGGCCAGCCACTGGTTGAGGTACGCCGCCCAGTCGGTCGACTGGAAGTCGTGGTGCCCCACCTTGAAGGCCTTGTACGAGTCGCTGCTCTCGCTGAACAGGCCCGGCTTCTTGTCCATCTCGAGGATGACGTCCATCTCGCGGTCGTCCGCGACGAACGTCAACTCGATTTGGTTCAGCCCGCGGTACTGCTGCGGCGGGAAGAACTCGATCTCCTGGTAGAACGGCAGCCGCTGCCGCGTCCCACGGATGTGCCCTCGCTCCATGTCCGCGCTCTTGAAGCGGAAGCCCAGCTGGATGAAGGCGTCCAGGATCGCCTGCTGCGCCGGCAGCGGGTGCACACTGATCGCGTCGAGGTCGCCCGAGTCCACGGCCCGCGCGATCTCCAGCTCCGTCGTCACTCCGATGTTCATCCCGCGCAGCTGCTGCCCCGCGATGTTCGTGACCGGGGTCTCCCACGGAATGTCCAGCCCGAACGGCACCACGTGCACCGCCCCGGCCGTCACCGTGAACGCGCCGCCGAGCCGCTGCTTGGTGAACTCGATGTCCTGCTTGACCTCCTGGTCACCGCCCTCGACCTCGACCCGCGCCTGCAGGCCGACTGAGAGCCCCTCGATCTGCTGATCCACCGAGCCGCCCTGGATGCGCACCTCGCCTTGGACGACACCGCCCGGCACGACGTTCGCCTCGGTCAGCTCCGTCTCCACGGAAGCACCGCCGGCGCCCATGCTCGCAAGCAGCTTCTTGAAGCCCATGTCCACTCCTCCTTGGTCCTGACCTCTACATACGCGCGACGACCGTAGTCGGTTCCCCGGTACGCTCGTACGCCATGATCGAGAGCCCCGACCGTACGCCGCTGCCCCGGGAGTTCTTCGACCGCCCTGTACTGGAGGTCGCCCCCGAACTTCTTGGCTGCACCCTGGTACGCCTGACCGACGACGGACCCATCGAGGTGCGCCTTACCGAGGTGGAGGCGTACGCGGGAGAGCTCGACCCGGGCTCCCACGCCTACCGCGGCCGCACCGCACGCAACGACGTGATGTTCGGCGCGCCGTACGTCTACTTCACCTACGGCATGTCAAGTCGGTCAGCATGAACGTTGTGAATCTCGCTCACCCCGCTGAAGAAGTCGCCCCCATGCTGCTCGGTGCCATCCTCACCCACGAGACCCCCGAGGGAACCGTGAGCATCACCATTACGGAGACCGAGGCGTACTCCGGTACGGCCGACCCAGCCTCCCACGCCTACCGAGGCAGGACACCCCGAAACGCCGTCATGTTCGGGCCCGCAGGACACCTGTACGTCTACCGGTCTCACGGTCTCCACTGGTGCGCCAACATCGTCACCGGGGCAGACGGTATCGCTACAGCTGTCCTCATCCGGGCAGGCAGGGTCATCGAAGGGGAAGAGCTGGCACGCAAGCGGCGAGGGGGCAAGATCGAGAGTCCACGTCTCGCGCGGGGTCCGGGGAACTTCTGCCAAGCGCTCGGCATCACGGCAGAGCACAACGGCACAGACCTACTGACAGGCGCCTCGGTCACGCTGTCCGAGGGTGAGCCAGTACCCGCCGCACTCATCCGGGTTGGTCCTCGGGTAGGCGTGAGCAGAGCCCACGACTGGCAGCACCGCTTCTACCTCGCCGGTGATCCAACAGTCTCGGCGTACCGACTGAGCCCGAGAGCCCAGCCGCCCGCCGGAGCCTGAGCCGCTGCGCGCCTCGCTCGTGGCTCGCCGGTAAGTCGGCGCGGAGTTTTGGGCCCGAGGATACGTGATCGCTCGCGAGCGTGGCGCGTGACGCGTTCCTGGCCGGTCGGGTGACTGTCGACGTGCGCCGACCCGGGCCGGAGAGGTGGGGGACGACCCCCTTGGTGCGTTCTTCCGCACCGCCAGGATCACGGTCACCGTGCACAACGACGAGCAGTCAACGGTGTACATCAACGGACGGCCGCTTACGACTCTTGATGAGGGACGGGTCATCGCCCCGCTCGGGCGGGCTGTCATGGTCTTCCCCCGCGACTTCACCGATCTCATCCGCAAGATGACCGCTATTCACAGCGACCGGTAAGAACAGAGCAGCACCACACGGGAGGGCTCCCTTACGGGGGTCCTCCCTCCTTCGTGTAAGATCCCTCGGCCAGGTCGCCGCCGTCGCTCCCGACTGCACGAGACCGAGTCCAAGCGCAAAGCCTTGGGCGTCACCTGTGAAGAGACCGCGCCAGCCATGGCCGGTCCACCCCCGCGAAGAAAGGGAGGCACATGTCCCGCCATCCGGCGGGGGGTACTGGCGCACCCGTGTGCGCCTCACAGGAAGGAGCCACACCCGGTGGCTATCAGCTTCGGCCATGACCGCCCGTGGGGCGCTGTCTCCCAGCACGAGTACCGGCGCTGGGCGTAGCACCCCGGACACGTGCTCGCCTACCGCGTTCACTTTGCCGCCATCGGATGGGCCGATCAGCACGGACACGCAGCCTTCGCTCCCGGCCGGCTGGCCGCACTGCTGGGCAAGGACGGCAAGCCGCTGTCCGACCAGGGCACCCGCAACGCGGTGGCCCGCGCCAAGGCGCTGGACCTTGTGTCGCCCCGCTCTGGGGCCGCCTGCCTCGTGCTTCCGCCTTACGTGTTCCAAAAGGGCAAGGGTGCACCAGTCCCCTGCCGTCTCCATCAGGAACGGTGACTACATACCGGGCGTGTAGTCGGAGCACGTCGACACGGCCTCCGACCTGCGGAAACGTTGGGTCTGTCGGTCACTCGTCCCGGACCACCATCGCGAACGAGGGACAGGCACGCCGGAAGCCCTTGTGCCGGCTCCGGCCTGTGTGGCTCATGCACTCCACTTCAACCGCCGCGCCGTCCGTCGAGGGAACGGCCGTCCACTTGCAGTGAAGACACGACGAAGGGCGCCCTGCAGGGCGCCCTGTCGTTGGCTACCGTCCGCTCAGTCGGCCGTCACGCATCGTTCACGGGTTCCGGAAGGTGATCCGGCAATGGTCAGACTCGAACCCTCGGACTCCTCGACCTCTCGGCATCAGCTCGACGAGTTCGCAGACCTGCATGACGACCGTCCGCACGTAGTCGATCCGGTCGGGGTCTTCGTAGTCCAACTCCTCCCACAGGTACTCGACGTCCCCCAGATCTATCCGCACCCGCTTCGCTGCCAGGTCTGCCAGTTCGGTCCGGATCTTCGCCAGATCGGCATCACACCTGCCGATGCCTGCACGCATGGTCGATGCGTCGATGTCCCCTACGGCGAACATCTCCGCCAGGGCGGTACGCCTCTCGGATGTGGCCACCTCCTCGGCCAGTAGCTCGGCCTCGCGCTCCTCGTCTGCGGCATCCGTGGCCGGAGCCTGGTTCCACTCCTCGGCCCTGTCGATGACCTTCCGGACCACGAAGGAGTCAAGGGGGTCTGCCGGGCATGTGATGCACCGGCCACCTGAGCAGGTGTAGATCCTGTATCGCTCGCCTGCCGCGTTCTTCTTGCTCCACCCCTGCGTCACGACGGCCTGACACTTCGAGCAGCGGACCACGCCGGACAACAGAGCCTTGCGCTTCCCTCCGCCGCCAGTGTTGCGCTCAGGGTCGCTCAGGTAGCGCGCCAGGGCCCGGAACATGCTTTCGGAGACGATCGGCTCCCAGTTGCCTGTGCCGGTCTCCTCGGTCACCCGTACGCGTCTCCCATCCGGCTTCTCGACCCACTGGGAGTACGTCTGGATGCCCGCATTCCTCGGCTTCAAGAGGACGCCCCGGAGGTTCGAGCTACGCCACTCCTTGCCGTGCGGCGAGAGCAGCTCGCGAGCGTTCCAGTCCTTCGCGATAAACCACAGGGAGACACCGGCCAGGACATCCCGGTATGCCTGCCGCAGGGCTTCCGCCTCCTCGTCGCGATGCGTGCCGTTGCGCTCGAAGCCGAAGGGGCGAGTGCTCCAGAAGGGCCTGCCCGACTCCCTGCGGCGCTGATGACCGAGCACCTGACGCTCTACTCGCATCTCGGTCTCGTTCTCGGCCACCGCAGCGCCGATGCGCGCAGCCAGACGACCCGAAGGAGTTGCCAAGTCCAGGACTCCCTGAGCCTGTGCGGCGGCCAGATGAACGCCGGTCTCCTCGGCCAGGTCCACCAACTCGACCAGGTCTCGTGTCGTGCGGTAGAGGCGGTCGTAGTGCCTGGCTACGACGACATCAGCCGTACCCGTACGAACCAGCTCGACCACGCGCTTCCAGCCTTCACCGCGAGCCGAAACCTTGCGGCCCTCAACGACGCGGAACTTCGAGGCCGAAGAGTCCTTCTCTGTGATGACCTCGACAACCGTCCAGCCGTTCCGGTCGCACAGTGCCTTGCTCAGTTCGACCTGCTGCGTGAGGTTCCCACCCTTGGACTCCTCGCCCCTCGGGGTCGGGCTGAGCCTGGCGTAGATAATCGCTCGCACTGCCTGTCTCTCCTGCTCGTCGTCGCCTTGCCGATGATGCAACGACGTACATGCTCAGTACGTTACCTACGGCATGTGGCACTGCCTGAACGTGGTGTGCGGCCCCGAGGGCAGGGCGAGCGGGATCCTGCTGCGCGCCGGAGAGATCCGTGTAGGCGCAGATCTCGCTCACAAACGTCGATTCTCGGCCCGTCATGACAAGGAACTGGCCAAAGGCCCCGCCCGCCTGGCCACGGCCCTCAATGTCGGCCGTGCCCTGAACGGCGCCGACCTCTGCACCGGCGGCGACGCCCCACTATCCGTGCTCCCCGGTACCCCGCCCGCTCCTGACCAGGTGCGCAGCGGCCCTCGCACGGGAGTGGGAGGCGCGGGGGCCCACCACCCCTGGCGATTCTGGATCGACGGCGACCCAACGGTCAGCCGGTACCGGGCCCATGTCCCGCGCCGTAGGGCAACTTGACTCGGGTTGCCCAGACGCCTAACGTAGCCCGAGCCGCTTGAAACGGGCGCTGCCGTTCGGCAACCCGAAGTGGCCAACCACTCCTTACGACGAACCCAACCGGGTGCGATTTCGGTATGCCGAAATTCTGGCCTTAATGACTCGATTATGAGTCGCCCTGGGAATCGGCTAAAGTGGTGAACACGCCGAAAGGCAAAAGGCCAGTCCAACGGCCACTGGATTCGAATTCCTCACCGGAAACGGAACGGAAAAAGAGTCTGGTAAAGTTGGAAACGCAAGACCGAAGGGAAGCGCCCGGAGGAAAGCCCGAGAGGGTGAGTACAAAGGAAGCGTCCGTTCCTTGAGAACTCAACAGCGTGC
>NZ_JBSFMS010000104.1:0-25861 GCF_053599675.1 Streptomyces sp. NPDC000880
CTCTCCTGTCAGGCGATGCGGCAGCGGTGGGTGCGGGCTGCGAGGGTGGCGGCGGCGCGGCTGGTGTAGTCCGAGGACCAGCCGCAGCGGTCGGCCGTGCACACGGCGGCGTGCTTGGTCCAGCCGTGGCCGTCGCGGTGGGTGCCGACCTGGACGGGGCCGATGCTCATCACGGAGTGGAAGAAGTCGCGGGCGGGCATGGCGGGTTGTCCCTTCTGGTCAGGTGAGTGGGGCGGTGTACTTCTCGACGGCGGCGGCGTAGGCGGTGACGGCGGCCAGGAGCTCACGGGCGAACTGGCGCTGTTCGGCCGGGGGAAGGCAGTCGCGGGCGCAGAGCGTCAGCGCGGCGTGCGCGTCCTGTACGGCGATGATCGGAGTGCGCTCCGTGCCGTAGTCGTGGCATAGGGCGAACGGCTTCTCGGTCAGGTGGAAGCTGATCGAGGCGGTGGTGAGGCTGGACATGGAGAACCTCCGCTAGACGAGTTGGGCGGCGATGGCCTCTGCCATCGGGGCGGGGACGCCGAGGCGGGCGCGCAGGGTGTCGGTGTCGATGGGGTTGCCGGTGGCTGCGCGGTGGGCGTCGGCGAGCTTGCGTGCGTGAGCAACCAACGGGGCCGGGGCCGGAACGGCAGCCGGTGCGGGTGGCGCAGGTGGGGGCAGGGCGGGAGCAGGCTCCGAGGTCTCGACGGCGTCCGGCTCCGGCTTCGGTTCGGGCTCGGGCTCCGATTCGGCCGGCACGACGTCCACCGGTTCCGACTGATGGTCGGGCGCGGCCGGGGAGTGCGCGAGGAGCGTGCCGCCGAGGAAGGCGAGCGCAGGCCACCCGGCGATGCCGAACCGCAGCCAGGCCGGAGGGTGGGCCAGGTCGAGGAAACCGGCGGTGGCGACGTTCGCACCGAGCGAGGCAACGAGCGCGATCAGGAACCAGCACCAGGCCAGCCGCGACGGACCGTCGTTGCGCAGCCGACGCCAGGCGGCGACCAAGAGCAGGTCGACACTGACCGGGTAGGCCCACGCCTTCCAGCCGGACTGTCCAGCCGCAGCGGCAAGGTCGTGCAGGTGGGCGAAGGACAGGGCCCCGGCGATCACGGCCTGCACGAGGACGGCGTCGATGCGAAGCGAGCGGGTCATGTCTCCACCTCCTTTCGAAGGGGCGGGGAGGGGTCCCGGCCCCGCCGGGCATGGCGGGGGTAGGGACCTGGCGCGAGACGGTCGCGACGACCGGGGTGCGGGGGTGGATCAGACCGAGGCGGGAGCCTCGGCAGGGGCCGGGGTCTTGGCCAGCGACAGGGTGGGTGTCAGCGGCCGGAAGGGAGCCAGTTCCGGCAGTTCCGGCGTGCGGTGGGCGTTGGCGTTGCAGACGTTCACGGCTTGGCGCAGCGACGTGAAGGGCGTGCGGATGCGGACCCATCCGCCGGTCGAGTCACCGGCAACGGCGGTGCCGGGGCGGTCAGTAGGGATCTGTGTCGCGGCGAGCACGGCATCCGGTGAGATGTCGCCGAACGCCATCTTGGCCGAGGCTTCGTCGTTGACGCGGTGTGAGGTGCGGCCGGTCAGTTGTGCGCGGAGCATGGTGATCCCATCGCCCAGTTCCGAGCCGAAACGCTGGCCGCAGATCTCCACATAGATCCCGGCAGCGCGGCCGAGCTGGACGAGCCGGACCAGTGCGGTGATGATCCGCTCACGGCGCTTCTTCTCCGCTGCGTTGGCGAACAGCGACAGCTCGGCCACCTCGTCCACCAGGAGCACGACGGGGACGGGGCGCAGGTGCTCGGGCAGGCCCCAGATGTCGGCGGTGATCTCCGCATCCGGAACGTCCGAGCTGATGCGCTGTTCGCGGCGGACGATCCGGTACGTCGTGGCCATCCGGTCTACGAGCACGTCGAGCAGGTCGGCGGCGGCGTCGGGGTTGTCGGCCAGCGCCGAGAATCGGCGGGCGAGCGGGTAGAGCTCTACTCCTTCCTTGCAGTCGATGCCGACGAGGGCGACGTCGAGGGCGGCGAGTTCCTTGACCAACTGCCGCTGGTAGACGGACTTTCCGGACTCCGTCGCGCCGAGGTTGAGGGCATGCGGGACTTGCCGGTAGTCGCGGTAGTGGACCTGTCCGTCCTCACGGAGGGCGACGGGTATGCGCAGGCCTTCCCGCTCGATCTTCGCGGGCATCTGCACCCGCTTGAGCACGTCGTAGCCGGTCATTCGCAGCTCGACGACGCCGGACTTGATCTCACGCGAGGTGACGCCCTGCATGGTGAACGAGTGCCGCAGGCGGTCGGTGGACGCAGCGAAGTCGAAGGCGTCCTGACCGGGCCGGAGCTTGACCCGCAGCACCAGGCCCGTACGGGTCGGCCGCATGCGCAGGATCCGCGGCGGCCGAGGGTCGGGGACGGGCCGGTTGGCGAGGCGTGCCCAGGCGAGCCGCAGCCGGGACGGAGGGACGGTCAGCCCGCAGGCCTCCATGACGGAGGCGTACCGGATCAGCACCCTCAGGACTGCGAGGGTGACCCCGAAGACCAGCCAGTACCAGGCGGGGCGCTTCCACTTGAGCAGCAGCGCCAGCCCGACGACAACCAGGAGGCCGACCGTTGCCCCGGTCACGATCAGGCCGCCTTCGGCTTCGCGGCGTCCGCTGTCAGCGAGGTGACCGCCACGGCGCGGAAGCTGATGCCGTGCCGCTTCTGGCCGCCGAACTCGTTCTCCCACGGCCGGGCCACGACGCCGGTCAGGGCGACCGGGGTGCCAGTGGCCAGCTCGCCGGTGAAGCCGGTCTCCGGAACGGTCAGGGTCAGGATCTCGGCGTTGCCGTTCATCACGAACATGACGTCGATCGTCATCAGCGGCGCGCCAGTGTCGCGGTCGGTGGCGACCTCGCCGGTCTGACGGTTGGCAATCTTCGGCTGCGGAGGCTGGGCCACCATCACGACAGCGCCGGTGGTGTCGACGGGGATCACACGCACAGAGATCACTCCTCTAGAAGTGCTGGACTCCGTCACTCATGTATATGAGTGACAGGAAGAAGAGTGCATCACTCCTGTACATGAGTCAACCCGCCGCGAAGAAGAAATCACGGCGGGCTGTAGGAAGTTGAGCGAGCGTCAGTCGGCGGCCGGGATCCGGTAGCTGAAAACGAACTGGTCAGCGGCCATGAGTGTGTCGCAGACCTCGACGACTCGGCCCTCTTCGGTCACCGCTTCGCGGACGAGGTGGACGACGGGCGCACCAGGACTCAGGGCGAGTTCCGATGCCTCAGCCTTGGCGGCCGGGCGCGCCTGGAGCGTCTCGACGAACTCGGCGAAGACATGGCCGTCGCCCTCCAGCCGGGCGTAGATGCCACCGGGGCCGGGGTTCTCGGCGAACAGTTCCGGGATGTCCTTGACCACGTCCCACGGGAGGTACGAGGTAGCCGTCTCGACCGGGACGCCGTTGCGGAAGTAGAGGCGGCGCCGGGCGAGGACCTGAGTGCCGGCAGAAATGCCGAGCCAGTCGGCGATGTCCTCGGGGGCCTCCATCGGGCCGATGTAGAGGACGCTCACCTTGGCCGTGGCGCCGGACTGGGCCGACTCAGCAAGGTACGCGGCCTTACCTGCCCGGCGGTGCGAGGCCCGGAACCGGTCCGAGGAGCGCAGCCGCACGGGCGGCCGGTCCTTCACGATCGAGCCCTTGCCGTGGCGGGTGTCGACGAGCCCACTGGCCCGGACCTCCGCCATCGCCTTGCGAATCGTCCCGCCAGAGACGCCGTATCGCTCGACCAGCTCGGACTCACTCGGCACCATCTCACCAGGCTTGAGGACACCCGCCCGGATCTGCTGAACAATCTCTTCGGCGATCTGAACGTACCGAGGTACGGCCCTCCCACCTCCTACGGCTGTTCCCATAGTCCTTCTCACTCTCCTATGCTCCTGCACATGAGTACTGGGTCCCAGCAGAGCAAGTCAACGCCGCTGCACTCCGTGTCCGTGGCTGGGGCCGTAGTGCGCGAGGACGGCCGACTACTGGCGATCCGCCGAGCGGACAACGGAACTTGGGAACTGCCGGGCGGAGTTCTGGAGCTCTCCGAGTCACCCGAGGAAGGCGTCAGCCGCGAGGTCCTGGAGGAGACCGGCATCCACGTCGAGGTGGACGAACTCTCCGGCGTCTACAAGAACACGACGCGCGGCGTCGTCGCCCTGGTCTTCCGGTGCAAGCCCTCCGGAGGCATCGAGCGCACCTCTGACGAGTCGACCGCGGTTGCCTGGCTCACACCCGAGGAAGTCGCCGATCGGATGTCCGAGGTCTACGCGGTCCGACTGCTTGATGCACTGGACGGGGACGGGCCCCATGTCCGCAGCCACGACGGCCGCCGACTGATCACGGCACAGTGATCATGGAGCCCCACCGAAGGATGAGCCGCGCCGAAGCGGTGCCCCTCGTCCAGCGCCTCCTGGATGCCAACACAGCAAACGAAGCGGAAGACGACGAGATCCTTTCCACCCTGGAGCAAGGACTGGGGTGCCCCCACATCAGCGACTACATCTACTGGGACTTCGACCCGGAGTTGAGCGCCGAGAAGATCGTCGATCGAGCCCTGACCTACAAGCCGATCGCCCTCTGAACCGCAGCGGCGCGGTAAGAGTTTCCCTACTTCATCAAGGCACCCGGCTGCGCTCCGCTCCGCCGGGCGCGCTTCCCGGCTTCGCTCCGCGCGACGCTCCTGCCTTCGGCCCGCTCCGCGCGCGCTGCGCCGACGCGCGCCCTACTACGGATAGGCCCGAGGGCATGAGTCGAGACCGCAGGAGCCGCGGCCGGCCAGCGACAAGGACATGCCTCCGGCGGGGGCGCTCAGACTCCGGGATGGACGGGGCTCCGTCGGCGGGTGGCCGGCACATCGTGGCTGATGCGGGGAGGCTCCCATCCCGCCTACCTTCGACCCAGGCAAAGCCGAGCAGACGAGGCCCCTGGCGTCCAGGTCGTTCGTACAGTGGCGCGCTCCACCTGGACGCCAGGAACCACGCCCGCTCCACGGTGTGTGGGCCGAAGGCAGACGGGATGGGAGCTGGGGAAAGTGGTGGGTTGGGGCGAGTGGTGAAGGTGAGGAAGCAGTCATAAGGCTGCAATACGGCTGAATCGCGCTCTACCCAGACCTGTGCGCACAGCTTCACACTCTGATATATGGGCGCCCAGACCGGAGCCATCGCGAGTACGTGTCAGAGCTGTGGGGGATCAGACCCAACAGTTTGTGTACGAGGTCGGGCCTTTCCCATGGCCGAACTCTGCGACGCCTGTTGGAACGACTTCGCCAACGATCTTGCCGAGTACGAGGGCGCTACTGCACCACCGAGGCCTGAGCCGGGGCCGGACGATGTCGACCTGATCGAGCCGCCCGTTTGCCCTGAGTGTCACGGGTTCCTCAGGCTCTTTCCCACCAACTACGACCGGTGGGTCTACCTCGCGTCACGGGAGTACCCAGCCAAGGAGATCCCCTCCCGGTATCGGTGGCGCTTGATGGAGATCCCCGGGCGGCAATTGCGTGTGGCCGTCCGTATCGGTGCCACACAGCCACTGCCCGGCGAGATTGTCCTTCCCGCGCACGTCGCCGTGTGCCTCAGCCCTGATGCAGTGGCGGCAGTCGAAGAGGCATGGAAGTCCGATCTCCGGCAGGCCCATCCCGGGGAGCCGGATCTTTGGGAGGATGTCAAGTCACGAGGGCGGCGCGACATCAGCGGCTGACACCAACGACAGCGATTAACCGCGGTCCGCAGCGGACAGCAAGCCCCTCCATCACTGGCCAGCGAGTGGAGCAACCAGCACCTAAATAGGCCAGGGACCGACCTGATAAGGATGAGGCCACAGGTTCAAAACCTGTGGCCAGCCAGTGCGCCCCCGCCGTTCGATGAAACGGCCTGGCTTCACTCGGCCCCTGCGGGAGCTAGGGGCTGTCCCGTTCGACCAGCAGGCCGTCAGGGCCCATCGTGTAAAAGTGTGGCGGCCCCATCGCTTCCACGGCTCTCCGCAGCTCTGCTTCCTTCTCGGCGGGGTCGGGACCGTTCGGGTCCCTCACGCGAAAACCATGGAGCTCGATGTTCTCCGCGTCGACGTCCCCGGGCTCCGGCATGCCCTCCTGGATGAAGCCGCAGAGTGCACGCAGCGCGTCCTCGCCGAGCTCCAGAGGATGAAAGGGCAGGGCGTACGGCTCCTCTTCCTCACCCGGCCACGGAATGACGTCCGCCGGACGGTCCCCAGCCCAGTAGGGAAGTTCGAAGGGGAGCGGTTCACCGATGTTCTCGATGATCCCGTCGTCCGGTGACAGGCTCAGAGACCGGATGAGACGTCCGTCTTCCCATACAGCGAACGCCAACCAGTCGACCACGCTGTGCATGGCGTGCAGGACCAACCGTCGGCCGGCACTCGCCGCGACGAGATGCCCGGGGAGCTGTGACGGGGAATCGATCATCACGCGCCGATCGCAGACGATCTCCACGCCGGGCCAGCTCGCCGCATAGGCCGTTCCATCCGGGGGATACACGCCCTCATACAGGTCCGAGCCATGACTCTCCTCGATCTCGCAGCTTGGATAAAGACGCCGCATCATGACGGACGTCTGTTCCAAGTCCGCCGCTCCCACCTGCCGCAGTAGACCGGGCACATCCCCGTCGGCGTACACGAGCAGACCGGTCTTGGCTCCCAAGGTCCCTCCCCAAACACAATGCTCAATTTGTCGCTGCACCGTATCGCCCCGCTCTGACACAGGAGCAGCGTCACCAGCGCGGCCACTCTGGGCCGTCTCCTCAGGCGAACGGCGACATGCCGCGGCTTTCCAAGTGCGCGAGTGTGGCCTCAAAGCATGCGTCGGCGGATGCCAAGTCACGCCTAAAGAACGACTCTCCCAAGACTCCGCCAGAGACGATCACCACCCATCGATGTCCGCGTGTGCGCTCACCGTCGGCCTTGAAGACCATCGAGCACCCTTGTTCGGCCAGCCATTCCATCAGTTCTACGACGTCCATATCCGTCCCCTCCGGGGAAGATCATGCCCGCAGACCGGTGGGCATCGTCGGCCCGCCCCATGCCGTACGAGGGCAACTGATGACCCGACTGACCGTAGGTGCCGGATCTCGCTGGAGCCACGGATCAGAAGCTGTCTGTGCCACAACCGCGCCAGATCGGGCGGGGACTCACGGGGAACTGCGGCTGCTGGCGGAGGCCACAGTCAGCAGACACCGAAGTCGGCATGCCGCAGGTCAGACCTCAACTGGCCCCACCTCGCTCCTTAAAGCGGGTGTCGCACACCCGTTCCGCACAGCCGATATCCAGTACCCGACGCGCGTTGAACCCCTGCACGACACCCATGTGCGGATCCAGATCGCTGTGTCGGAATCGAGCGGATCGTAGATCTCGGCCAGCCGCGGGGGTCCGAAGATCTCGTCAGTCATGCGGCCGAAGGTATGCGGAGGACGCGGAAGGGGTGCCCTCCCCAACAGCGGAAGGGCACCCCAAGGAGGTCAGCGGTGGTCGTAGCGGTCGTGACCCCAGTGGTAACCGTGGTGCTGGTGGTGACCGTGGTGCCGGTGGTCCCCACGGTGGTGGCCCCCGCGGTGCCGGTGGTCCCCACGGTCGTCGCGGTCGTCGCCCCGGCGGTCGTCGCGGTCACCGCGCCCGTGGTCGTCACCGTGGTTGTGACCACGGGCGTGCGCGGCATGAGATAGCACCGAAGGCGCGGTGGCGGCGCTGGCGCCAGTGGCGCCGCCCAGTAGGACGGCGGCCGCGACGCCCAGCGCGGCGGCAAAGCGGGAAACGCGCATTCCATGCTCCTTTCACGGCAGGTGCCTGATGCGCCTGCCTGGGTCGGACTCGTCGATGTTGGCATCCGAAATGCACCGTTAAGTCCGAGCCATTACCAAAGGGCACCTCATGTAACGAAAAATCGTTTAGTCGGGAACCAACGCCCGGCGTGTCGGCGTCACGCGCGCACGCCTACTGGTGCCCCGCTCCGTCCATCAGGGTGAACTTGCGCCACATGATCTTGCAGAGCTCGCTTCCCTACCATCCACCTCTTCGCGAGCGCCTCCACCAGCATCAGCCCCCGCCCCGACTCGTCCCGCAGCCCCGGTCCGGCACATGTGGGTAGGCATCAGCGCCCGTGGACTATCCGTGGACAGGAAGCCGTCGAGTACACAGAAGCAGCCCTGTGATCAGCAGCGACTCCACAGGTCCAAAGGGCCTCCGGAGCCGTGTGCAGAGAAGCCCCAGACCGGGCCTGGGGCTTCTCTGCTGTTGGCTGTGCGTCGAGGCTTATCCGAAGGCCGCCGGCAGCCGAGGGCCCTCGTTGCCTTCTCCGGGAGCGAACCGATCCGGAGTCGGCAGGCGGCGTCCACGGCTCTCCGCCACGCGGAGGGCATCTCCCAGCATTCGGGCCAGATCGGTCGCCAAGAGCCGCAGCTCCTTTGGCTTCGCCTCCTCGTCGGCTAGCACCTCTGACGCGTGCTCCAAGAGCTCGGCCGCCATGCCGAGCTGTACCGCTTCGGTGTTGTCGGCCAGTCGGGACAGGTGGCCGCCGCTGTCGTCGGTGCTCAGAAAGCAGGGCTTGCCCTCGGGTCCCGACCACGGGAGGAGTCGCAGTTCGCTGTGAGCCGTCATCCTTCCGTCCTCCTCTCTTCGGTCATGTGGTGAGTGGTGAAGACTGCGTCGGCGCGATCGCCAGGGAGCACCAGGTGCGCCGCCTCGACCACCCGCCCGGTGGTGTCGGCCGCAACACGTGTGATCGCGAGAACGGCCAGGGTTGAGCTGATCCGAAGGGTTACGGCTTCCTCTGGTGTCGGGAGGCGAGCGCTGACCTCTTCCCGGGTCTCGGCCAGTGGCGGGCGGAGCTTTGCCAGCCTCGCCGTCATGCCCTTGCACCAGGGCGACTCACCGGGCACGTCGGCCGGCGCCAGGTCGCGAGGGACGTAGATACGGACCAGGCTGTGCGGGGAGTCCCCGTCGTGGCTGAGACAGAAGAATTCGGTCAGCGGGCTGCCTGCCGACACTCTCAGCAGGGCGGTCAGATCTCCGCGTGCCCGGAGCTTGGTGATGCGGACGCTGACGCGCAGGGCCAGATCGGTGGCGGTCTTTGCGTCGGGCTCGCGATCACCGCCGACGTACGTGATTCTGCGCAGCGGGTGGCGGACGAAGTTCCCCTTGCCGTGAATCTTCTCGACGATGCCTTCGCCCTGGAGGACGGCGAGGGCGCTCCGCAGAGTTGGCGTGCTGACCGCATAACGAGTGGCGAGTTGAGCCTCGGAAGGCAGACGTTCGCCAGCCTTGATCCGGCCGCTCGCGATCTGGTCCCGAAGGTCATCGGCAATGACGTGACGGCGAGAAGCCACGGATTGGATCACCACTTCCTCAGCATCCGCAAGGCGGCGAGCCGGGTCCGGGCGTGCATGGTCAGCAGTTCGCCCGACTCGAAGCGAAGTCGCTTTGCGCCGCCTGGTAGTTGGAGGAGGTCGGCCACGCGGCACGGCTGACCGCCAACCTGGATGACGTCGCCGCGCTGCACACTTGCCGAGGTGATCTCGACGTTGGCGGCCAGCGCACCGCTGGGTGCCCATCCCCTCACTGAGTCACCTCCTTTGGCGTGCCCAGGTCGACCGCCGTGTGGCAGGAGCAACTGCAGGCTTCGTAGATCACGGGGACGCCGACCGGCGCCGTGTCGGGGGAGGAGTGCGCACACTCACGGTGTGTGCCGATCAGGCACGAGCTCGACCGGTAGGGGAGGGATGTCGCGTGCGACACGCGAGGCCAATGGCGAGGAGGCATCAGAGAGCCTCCGCCGGAGCGAAGCAGGTGTGGGCGAGAAGGTGATGAGGTGCCGTCGAGCGCTGCCTTGCACGCTCCTCGCTGGCCAGCACGTACGGGCGGACAAGTTCGGTCTCCTCGCCCGTACGAACGTCCATGTGCTCTCGATGCTGTCTCATGAGCAGCGTGGGCCACTCGGAGAGCCCTCGGTGAACGACCGTAGGTCGGGCGGGCGTTGCGGGGCGGCGGTGCCGGCCCTTCGGGAGGTAACGCTCCCTGGTGTACGAGACGGCACGGCGGATACGGTTGGGCACGCTGATCAGCTCCTATCGCTGACGGCCAGGTCCCCGGACATCGCCCGTCGCGGGGACCGCTTCATGTATGGCGGCCCATAAGGTGCGGCCGTTCAAGCTGCTGGCGAGGAGCCCGAATCGATCGGCCTCCGCCACGACTTCCAAGACCTCCCGCCATGACTCGGCGGGGAGCGCTTCCGGCACCTCCGCTTCGATCGATGTGTGTCGGGCGTCCGCTTCCACGCGAACGGCGAGGCCGATGGCGGACAACCGGGCGGCGATGGACTCGGCCCTCACTTCCGAAGCGGGCACAGGGGAGCCTCCGTCGCCAGGCGATCACGTTGCGTAAAGCTAGTTAACTAGATTAGAGCTAGTGGACTAGATTTTCCATATGTCCGAGCAGCCGCCTTATCTCCGCATCGCCGACGTACTTCGGCGGCGGATCGCGGAGCAAGAGTGGGCGCCGGGAGATCGCCTCCCCTCGCGTGCCCAGATCGCTCAGGAATGCGGCGTCGGTGAGAATGTGGTCCGCCGGGCGCAGGAGCTACTGATCTCCCAAGGCGTACTGGAAGGCCGCGCTGGTTCTGGCACGTACGTCGCCGAACCCCGTCGGCGGGTACGAGTGGTCCGCTCAATGGCGCGCGAGCAGCGCGGCGGTTCTCCGTTCCGCGCGGACATGAAGGCCGCGGGTAAGCAGGGGGACTGGGAGAGCCGGACGGAGGCCAAGGTCCCAGCGCCGGCGGAGATTGCGGCGCGTCTCGGTATCGCCGTGGGGGATCTGTGCGTTCGTACCGTTTACGAGTTCCTCGCCGACGGCAGGCCGGTGCAGCTGTCGACGAGTTGGGAGCCGTACGACCTCACCGCCGGCACGCTGGTCGTCCTACCCGAGGGAGGGCCACTCGCCGGGGCAGGCGTCGTGGAACGGATGGCCGAGATCGGCATCACGGTCAGCCACGCCGTGGAGCAGCCCGAGCCGCGGCAAGCGAACGCCGAGGAGGCGTCGCTCCTTGGCATCCAGAAGGCAGCTCTGGTCACGCACATCCGGCGGACGTACTACAGCGACGAGGGACAGCCCGTGGAGACGGCGGACATCGTCGTCCCGGCCGCTCTCTGCGAAATCGTCTACGAGGTTCCGATCAGTCGTTGAACGGGGAGCCGCCCCGAAGGACACCAGCGCTGGCAGAAGGGCGCGTTGCCCGGCGCGGCTTGGGTCCTCAGTCAGCCGACTGCCTGCGTATCCCGGGCCGTCTCTGGGCCGTCCGAGGCCAATCAGGGGCAGCCAATGACGACCAATGACGACCAGCAAGGGGCGCCCGAGCAGCCCCCGGACCAGCGAAAACGCAGGTCGTTAAGATCCCCGGCAAGAACCAGGGCAAGAAGTAACGCGCGGTACGTACGCGAGGGGGCCCCGTCCGCTGAGGACGGGGCCCCCTCGTATGCGTATGGAGCCGTACGAAGTCGTACGAGCGTTCGGCTAGCCGCAGCAGCCACCGCACTGGCAGGGCGCGCCCGACTGGCAGCCGCAGCCACAGCCCGAGCCGCAGCCGCAGGCGCCGAGGACTGGCAGGAACACCACTTCAACAGGTGTCTCCTGCTGAGGTTCGGTCATGGGGGATTCGGCCATGGGTGCCTCCTCATGGGCGTACGAGATGTGCCGCCTCTGCCCATCCCATGCCCACTGCGGCGGGCGCATCAACAGCGCGCGGAGGCATGGACCGCCCGCCGCCCCCCGCCGGTTACGCGCCGTCGACCTGCGTCGGCGGCTGGAGCTCGTCCGCGTGCTCGCCCGTGACCAAGTACACGACCCGCTTCGCCACCGACACCGCGTGGTCCGCGAAGCGCTCGTAGTACCGGCCGAGCAGCGTCACGTCCACCGCCGTTTCGATGCCGTGCTTCCAGCGCTCGTCGATCAGGTGCTGGAAGAGCGTGCGGTGCAGCAGGTCCATCTCGTCGTCGTCCGTCTCCAGCTGCAGCGCCAGGTCGACGTCCTTGGTGATGATGACCTCCGCCGCCTTGGCCATCAGCCGCTGCGCCAGCTGCCCCATCTCAAGGATGGTGGCGTGCAGGTCGTTCGGCACGGCCGTGTCGGGGAAGCGCAGCCGGGCCAGCTTGGCCACATGCTGGGCCAGGTCGCCCGAGCGCTCCAGGTCCGCGCTCATCCGCAGCGAGGTCACCACGATCCGCAAATCCGTCGCGACCGGCTGCTGCCGGGCCAGCAGGGCGATCGCCCGTGCCTCCAGGTCGTGCTGCAGATCGTCGACCTTCTGGTCGGCGGCGATCACACTCTCGGCGAGCTTGAGATCGGCGTCGAGCATGGCCGTGGTGGCGCGCCCGATCGCCGACCCGACCAGCCTGGCCATCTCGACCAGGCCCTCGCCGATCGAGTCCAGTTCCTCGTGGTACGCGTCCCGCATGGGGTGTCCCTCTCTGAATGTGACCGTGGTCCGGGTGGGGCTCGGACCCCCACGCTCCCACGTTCTGTCCGTTACGCGTCCGGAGTCTCCCTCGGAAATGAACCGGCACTATCCCCTTGGTGAACTCTGGGCGACGACTGTTCGAGGTGCCACCCGTAAGGCTGGGAGCAACCCGACGACCACGCATAACCTGGATGCATGGACGTGAACGCGGCGGTCGCCGCAGCGGCAGCGATCGCCGGGTTGTGCACCGGTGTCATCGCCATGCTGGCGTTCCGCTGGAGCGAACGCGACCAGGCGAGACCCACCCGCACTTCCCTGCACACCGACACCGTTTTGCCGCCCGGCGTCGACACGGTTCTGTCCGTGCTCCGCTCCTCCGCTGTCGTACTCGACGAGAGCGACTCCGTCGTCAAGGCCAGCTCCGCGGCGTACGCCCTCGGTCTGGTCCGCGGCGGGAAGCTTGCCGTCGAGCCGATGCTGCACATGGCCCGTGACACCCGTCGAGACGGCGAGATACGGCAGGTGGAACTGGACCTGCCCCGCCGCGGCACCGGCCGCGGCGAAGCCCTCGCCGTCTCCGCCCGGGTGGCCCCCCTCGGCTCCCGGCTCGTCCTTCTGCTGGTCGAGGACCTCACCGAGGCCCGCCGGATCGAAGCGGTACGGCGGGACTTCGTCGCGAACGTCAGCCATGAGCTCAAGACCCCGGTCGGTGCGCTCTCCCTGCTCTCCGAGGCGGTCATGGACGCCTCGGACGACCCCGAGGCGGTCACCCGCTTCGCCGGCCGGATGCAGATCGAGGCAACCCGGCTCACCAATCTCGTACAGGAGCTCATCGACCTCTCCCGGGTGCAGAACGACAACCCGCTGGAGGACGCCGAACCGGTACGCGTGGACGAACTGGTCGCCGAGGCCATCGACCGCTCCCGGCAACCCGCATCCACCAAACAGATCACGATGGCCGTCGGGCGCACAGGCCCTGGGGGAGCCACCACCGACCTGCGCATCTGGGGCAACCGCGGCCAGCTCGCCGCGGCCCTCGGCAACCTGGTCGAGAACGCGGTCAACTACTCGCCGGCCCGCACCCGTGTCGGCGTGTCCGCGCGCCGAGTCTCCGCGCCCGGTGGGGATCTCATCGAGATCGCCGTCACCGACCAGGGCATCGGCATCTCCGAGAAGGACCGCGAGAGGGTCTTCGAGCGGTTCTACCGCGTGGACCCCGCCCGCTCCCGGGCCACCGGAGGCACCGGCCTGGGCCTGGCCATCGTCAAGCATGTGGCCGCCTCGCACGGCGGGGACGTCACGGTGTGGAGCTCCGAGGGCCAAGGCTCCACATTCACCCTGCGGCTGCCCGAAGCGGGCGCCGGCCGGGAACGCTCATCCGCCGGACCGGATCGCGTCGACGAGGACGACGACCGGCCTTACGACACCGATCCGAACGCCGAAATCCCAGCCCCGGAGGTCCTTCCGTGACCCGAGTGCTCGTCGTCGAGGATGAGGAATCATTCAGCGACGCCCTGTCCTACATGCTCCGCAAGGAAGGTTTCGAGGTCGCCATCGCGACCACGGGGCCCGAGGGGCTCGACGAGTTCGAGCGCAATGGCGCCGACCTCGTTCTCCTCGACCTGATGCTGCCCGGACTGCCGGGCACCGAGGTGTGCCGCCAGCTGCGCGGCCGCTCGAATGTCCCGGTCATCATGGTGACCGCCAAGGACAGTGAGATCGACAAGGTCGTCGGGCTGGAAATAGGAGCCGATGACTACGTCACCAAGCCCTTCTCCTCGCGGGAGCTGGTCGCCCGCATCCGCGCGGTCCTGCGCCGCCGCGGAGAGCCGGAGGAGGTCACCCCGGCGGCCCTGGAGGCCGGCCCGGTCCGGATGGACGTGGACCGCCACGTCGTCACGGTCTCGGGCGGCAAGGTCGATCTCCCTCTGAAGGAGTTCGACTTGCTGGAGATGCTGCTGCGGAACGCGGGCCGGGTGCTGACGCGTATGCAGCTGATCGACCGCGTCTGGGGCGCGGACTACGTGGGCGACACCAAGACGCTGGACGTCCACGTCAAGCGCCTCCGTGCCAAGATCGAGCCGGACCCCGGTGCCCCGAGGTACCTGGTGACGGTGCGTGGTCTGGGCTACAAGTTCGAGCCGTAAACCGGCGGGGCCGAGGCGCCGGTCGGCCGGGCGGAGTCCGGCACAGCGCTCTGAGCCCGTGAGGCGCCCCTGGCGCGAGCGGTGCGAGGGGCGCACGTGGACCGGGGCTCGAGCCATGAACCGGCCCGGGACATACGAGGGCGCCCTGCCAGGCTTCTGGGCAGGGCGCCCTCGTATGCGTACCGCTGCGTCAGTGGCCCGCGCTCTGGGACGCCGACGCGGAGTCCGACGGGGTGCCCGGCTCGCCCGATGCGCCGTTGCCCGGCGTGCCCGCCTGGCCCGTGGGCGACTGGGACGGGGTGCCGGAGGGCTCGCCCTCCGGCACCGGCGGTTTCGGCAGCGAGCTCGGGCCGAAGCCCTCGAAGTAGCTTGTCGCCGGGACCACGAGCGCCTGCAGCTTCACGTCGCCCGTCTCGCTGAAGCGGAAGACGACCTCCTGCACACCGCCCGTGTTCTTCGACACCTCCTGGCCGTTCTCGATCACCGCGGACGCGTTGCCTGCGCCGCCGATGATCACCGACCCCTGCGCCGGCACCGTGATCGGGCCCGAGCCCTGGGCCGGGGACAGCTTCACCGTGGTGTTCACCCCCGGCAGCGTGATCGCGTCGAGCGTCTGCGGCTTGGAGCTGTTGTTGAAGACCGTCGCGGAGACGACCGCAGGACCTTCGGCGCCCGCCTTCGGCTGAGTGATCACTGTCGCGTTCTGGATCTTGATGGTGTCGACCGCCGTCGCGGCATTGTCAGGCTTGACCTTGAGAGTCTCCGCGTTGTTGCCCGCTCCGCAGGCGGCGAGCGAGGCGATCGAGAACACGATGGCAGTGGCGGCGAGGGCGCCGCGTCGAAGGCTGCGGCTCACGGCGGCGGCATCTCCTTGGACGTACGGACTGACTGGGGACGGGTGGATGAACTGGCGTGTCAACCGGCCCGCAGATCGCCAAGCCTGTGTCAGTTCGCGCTTAGGTTACCGATCGCCCGTGCCCGCCCCGCACCCGACCCGCCCCTTCGCCGGCCCCGGCCGTCCGCCGCCCTGTGCTCTCGCCGTTTTCGTGCGCCGTTCACATAACAGCGGTGATCAATTTCCCGGGTCACCACACATTCCTTCCCGAATACCTGCCGGTGATCAATTCCGGATTCGACCGGATCCGTCGTCCGTACGAGTGACCGACTCCCGAACGGAGTACGGGAAGTTCACCTCTTGGAACCAGGCAAATCGGGACGTTCATACCCCTGGAGGAGGGTTGCGCTGTGTGTAACGTGTGCGTTTCTGTCCGCCCGCAGAGCCGCTCCGACCTGCGAATACCCCGCTCCGTAAGTCGTCCGCAGCACGTTCATGTTGCAGTTGTCAAGCCCCGAGATATGCCCTGACCTGCGAAAACGCCATTCAGAAGTAGCAGTTCTCGTGTTACTCTTGATAGCCACGGAAGGGGTACCTGTCACATGACGTTCAAGGTTGGCGACACCGTGGTCTATCCCCATCACGGGGCCGCGCTGATCGAGGCCATCGAAACTCGCCAGATCAAAGGCGTGGACAAGACCTACTTGGTGCTCAAGGTCGCCCAGGGCGACTTGACGGTTCGCGTGCCGGCGGACAATGCGGAGTTTGTTGGCGTACGCGATGTGGTCGGTCAGGACGGGCTCGACCGGGTCTTCGAGGTGCTGCGCGCACCGTATGCAGAAGAGCCGACGAACTGGTCCCGTCGCTACAAGGCAAATCTCGAGAAGCTCGCCTCCGGCGATGTCATCAAGGTCGCCGAAGTGGTGCGTGACCTGTGGCGTCGTGAGCGTGAGCGTGGGCTCTCCGCAGGTGAGAAGCGGATGCTCGCCAAGGCGCGCCAGATCCTGGTGAGCGAGCTCGCCCTCGCGGAGAACACCAACGAAGACAAGGCCGAGGCTCTGCTCGACGAGGTCCTCGCGTCCTGACGCACCCAACGCGCAAAAATGCCGCGGTGCCCGCTGACATGCTGTGACCACAGTCCTGTCGCCGGGCGCTGCGGCATGGCCATCTCTACGTCTCTTTGCTTGATCGTCACTGCTCACAGCACGCACAACGCCCCAACCCTTTGGCGTGCCGGGCCCGGGCGGCTGGCGCAGACCAGTTGTCACGGAAGGGTCCGGTCAAGGCGTCGCGCCCGGCACGCTGAGGCCATACCCATGTCGGCCGAGGAAACAAACCTGCCGGAGTGCAACCGATGTCAGACGAATCGCGCCCGTACCGCACCGCAGCGGTGATCCCGGCGGCCGGCCGGGGAGTACGGCTCGGCCCGGGCGCCCCCAAAGCGCTCCGTACGCTGAACGGCACGCCCATGCTCATTCACGCGGTACGAGCCATGGCCGCGTCCCGGGCGGTGTCGCTCGTCGTCGTGGTGGCCCCGCCCGAAGGCGCACTCGAGGTCAAGAACCTCCTCGACGAGCACGCCCTGCCCGGGGGCACCCCCGGCGGTAGCTGGGGGAGGACCGACTACCTGGTCGTGCCGGGCGGTGACACCCGCCAGGAGTCCGTTCGCCTCGGACTCGACGCCCTCCCGGACGACATCAGCATCGTCCTCGTCCATGACGCCGCCCGCCCGCTGGTGCCCGTCGACACCGTGGACGCGGTCATCGAGGCGGTACGGGACGGGGCCCCGGCCGTCGTGCCCGCGCTGCCGCTCGCGGACACCGTCAAGGAGGTCGAGCCGGGCGAGAAGGGCGCGCCCGAGCCGGTCGTCGCCACGCCCCCGCGGGCCCGGCTGCGCGCCGTACAGACCCCGCAGGGCTTCGACCGGGACACGCTCGTGCGCGCGCACGAGACGGTCGCGCAGAACGGCGAGGGTGCGACGGACGACGCGGGCATGGTCGAGCAGCTCGGCGAGCCCGTCGTGGTCGTGCCCGGCCACGAGGAGGCGTTCAAGGTGACCCGCCCCCTCGATCTCGTACTCGCCGAGGCGGTCCTCGCCCGCAGGAGGGCCAACGATGGCTTCTAAGGTGCCCCACATCGGCGTCGGGACCGACGTCCACGCCTTCGAGGCGGGGCGCGAACTCTGGTGCGCAGGACTGCTGTGGGAGGGCGAGGACGGGCTCGCCGGGCACTCCGACGGCGACGTGGCCGCCCACGCCGCGTGCGACGCGCTCTTCTCCGCGGCCGGCGTCGGCGACCTCGGCGCCCACTTCGGCACGGACCGTCCCGAATGGTCCGGTGCCTCCGGCATCACGCTGCTCGCCGAGGCGGCGCGGATCGTACGGGCCGAGGGCTTCGAGATCGGCAATGTCGCCGTCCAGGTCATCGGCGTACGCCCGAAGATCGGAAAGCGGCGTGACGAGGCCCAGAAGGCGCTGGGCGAGGCGGTGGGCGCGCCCGTCTCCGTGTCGGGCACCACGACGGACGGGCTCGGGCTGACCGGTCGCGCCGAGGGACTGGCCGCGATCGCCACGGCACTGGTGTTCCGGACGGCCGGCTGAACCTGGCGTGAAATACCCGACGCGGGGGGCGAGTTGTGGACAGAGAGACCCGGGTCCGACTCGTATTCCGGTCGGACACAGTCACAAACTTGTACCCGCGCCCCAGAAGGGGCGCGGGGCACTGGCGTCGGGCCACTACCCTTGATACGTGACTATTCGCCTGTACGACACCAGCGCCCGGCAGATCCGTGACTTCACCCCGCTTCTGCCGGGTTGTGTCTCGATCTACCTGTGCGGCGCTACGGTGCAGGCCGCCCCGCACATCGGGCACATCAGGTCGGGCCTGAATTTCGACATCATGCGCCGCTGGTTCGAGTACCGCGGCTATGACGTGACGTTCGTGCGCAATGTGACCGACATCGACGACAAGATCATCAGGAAGTCGGCGGAGCAGAACCGCCCCTGGTGGTCGATCGGGTACGAGAACGAGCGCGCCTTCAACGACGGCTACAACGTCCTCGGCTGCCTGCCGCCCACGTACGAACCGCGCGCCACCGGCCACATCACCGAGATGGTGGAGCTGATGCGCGGCCTCATCGAGCGCGGGCACGCCTACGAGGCCGACGGCAACGTCTACTTCGACGTGCGCTCCTTCGAGGGCTATCTGCAGCTGTCCAACCAGGAGCTGGACAACCTGCTCCAGCCGGAGGGCGAGGGCGAGACCGGCAAGCGCGACCCCCGCGACTTCGCCATGTGGAAGGCCGCCAAGCCCGGCGAGCCCTCCTGGGAGACCCCATGGGGCCGCGGCCGCCCCGGCTGGCACCTCGAGTGCTCGGCGATGGCGCACAAGTACCTGGGCGAGGCTTTCGACATCCACGGCGGCGGGATCGACCTGATCTTCCCGCACCACGAGAACGAGATCGCCCAGGCCAAGGCCTTCGGCGACGAGTTCGCGAAGTACTGGGTGCACAACGCCTGGGTCACGATGAGCGGCGAGAAGATGTCGAAGTCGCTCGGCAATTCCGTGCTCGTCTCCGAGATGGTCAAGCGCTGGCGGCCCGTCGTGCTGCGCTACTACCTCGGTACGCCGCACTACCGCTCGATGATCGAGTACAGCGAGGAGGCCCTGCGCGAGGCCGAGTCCGCCTTCGCGCGGATCGAGGGCTTCGTGCAGCGCGTCGTCGAGAAGGCCGGGGGGCCGGTCGACGCCGCGCCCGAGGTCCCGCCCGCCTTCGCCGAGGCGATGGACGACGACCTGGGCGTCCCGCAGGCGCTCGCCATCGTCCACACCACGGTCCGCCAGGGGAACTCCGCACTGGCCGCCGACGACAAGGAAGCCGCCGTCGCCCGGCTCGCCGAGGTGCGGGCCATGCTCGGCGTCCTCGGCCTGGACCCGCTCGACCCGCACTGGGCGGGCGAGGCCGACCGGGACCAGGACCTGCACGGCGTCGTCGACACCCTGGTCCGGCTGGTGCTCCAGCAGCGCGAGGCGGCCCGGGCCCGCAAGGACTGGGCGACCGCCGACGCCATCCGCGACCAGCTGCTGCAGTCCGGCCTGGTCATCGAGGACGGTCCGGACGGGCCGCGCTGGACCCTCGGACCGCGCTGACCGGCGACAGCCGGGGGTCCGGGGGTGTCCCCCGGGACAGATACAGCCCGCCCGGGCTCGCGGGGGCACACTTTCTACATACGTACGCATTCGAAGCTTCAGGAAACAGGTAGTCATTCATGGCCGGGAACAGCCAGCGCAGGAACCGCCGCACGTCCAACAAGAAGGGCGCGAAGGTCGGCAGCGGTGGCCAGCGGCGCCGTGGTCTTGAGGGCAAGGGCCCGACGCCGCCCGCCTCCGCCCGTAAGGGACACAAGAAGAACCGCATCGCCAACGCCCAGGCAAAGCAGGCCACGCGGCGCCCCGTCGCCCGGCGCGGCGGCAAGGGCACGTCCGAGATGGTCGTCGGCCGCAACCCCGTTTTCGAGGCGCTGCGCGACGGCGTGCCCGCCTCCACGCTCTACGTCCAGCAGTTCATCGACAACGACGAGCGGGTGCGCGAGGCGCTCCAGCTCGCCACCGGCCGCGGCAACATCAACATCATGGAGGCGCCGCGCCCCGAGCTCGACCGGATGACGAACGGGCTCAACCACCAAGGCCTGGTGCTCCAGGTCCCGCCGTACGAGTACGCGCACCCCGAGGACCTCGCGGCCGCGGCCTTCGACGACCACGAGGACCCGTTGATCGTCGCGCTCGACGGTGTGACCGACCCGCGCAACCTGGGCGCGGTCGTCCGGTCGGTGTCGGCGTTCGGCGGCCACGGCGTGGTCGTCCCCGAGCGCCGGGCTGCGGGCATGACGGCCGGCGCCTGGAAGACCTCGGCCGGCACGGCGGCCCGTACTCCGGTCGCCCGCGCGACCAATCTGACGCGAGCCCTGGAGTCGTACCAGAAGGCGGGACTCACGGTGGTCGGCCTCGCGGCGGACGGTGACCATGAGGTCGGCGACCTCGAGGCGCTCGGCGGCCCGGTCGTGATCGTGGTCGGCAGCGAGGGCAAGGGCCTGTCCCGCCTGGTCGGCGAGACGTGCGACTACCTCGTCCGGATCCCCATGCCGGGCGGTGCGGAGTCCCTGAACGCAGGCGTCGCCGCGGGTGTCGTGCTGTACGAGGCGGCCAAGCGCCGGGTCTGAAATGGGGGCCCTTAGCAGGGCTTGACGGGTCTCGGACAGATTGGGCCAGTCAGGGCAGTGTCCTAATCACAAGTCACTCGGTTAGATGAGTGTGGACACCAGAACGCCCCGGCCCGGGTTTGATGATCAGCCTGCGCTGAGCATGGTCAAGGTGGACTGCGATCCCGCGCAGGTCATCGTGAACCACGCCAGCTTCCGGGTGCAGCTCGCCCAGAGACCGCGCCCCGCACGTGCCCTGGCGGACACCGCGCGCATGCCCCTCCTCGGCGGAGCCGGGACGGGAATGCGGCGGCGGGCGCCCGTTGTGTGGAGCGGCAAGTCGGCGCCCGGTGACGTCGGGGCGACCGGCCTGCTGCAGGCCGTGCGCAACTCCACCGCGGAGCATGACCCTTACGACACCGGCGCCACACAGGTCATCCCGCGGATCGACCTGGCAGGCGACACCGCGCGGACGCCCACCGTCGGTGGCCCGTACGACCCGCCAGGCTCTCCCCGCGACCGGGACAGGCCACTGCTGCCGCCGATGCGGAAGGCGGTCGGCGCGTACGACTCCTACCACTCCTACGGCCAGGAGCCGTACGAGGACGAGGAGTTCGCGCGGACCGACAGCTTCGAGCGGACCGAGAGCGTGGAGCGGACCGACAGCTTCGAGCGGACCGCCGGCGAGCCGCACACGCATCGGCGCGGCGCCACGGGAACATCAGCGGCTGACGCGGGGGGCGTCCGCCACGCGTACTACCCCGGGCGGCGGATGAACCTCGGAGTGGTGGTGCTGCCGCTGCGGGTGTTCCTCGGCTTCATCTCCATCTACGCCGGGATGGGCAAGCTCTGCGACCCCGTCTACTTCGACGGCGGCGAGCGTGGCTCGATGGTGAAGTGGCTGAACTCCCTGCACCCGTGGGCGCTCGCCGAGCCGCTGCGTGACTTCGCGCTGTCCCACCCGGTGGGCGCCGGCCTCAGCGTCGCCTTCCTCCAGGTCGTCGTCGGCGTGCTCACGGTCCTCGGGCTCTGGCAGCGGGTGGCCGCGGTCATCGGCGCGCTGCTGTCGGCGGCGCTGATCCTCACGGTGAGCTGGAAGACCGTGCCGGTGTACGACGCGCCCGACATCATCTATCTCGCCGCCTGGTCCCCGCTGATCATCGCGGGCGCCCCGGTCTACTCGATCGACGGGCGGCTCGCGGGCGAGGCCTGGCGCAAGCTCGGGCCGCGTTCGGAGCTGTGGGAACTGCGGCGGCGCGTGCTGCGGCGCGGGAGCGTCATCGCCGCCGTCGTGGTCGGCCTCACGCTGCTGACCGGCTCGATGCTCGGCGGGGCGGTGCGCTCCACGGACATGGTGACCGTCCCCGGGCCGAACCAGGACCCGACCAACCACCTTCCCGGGTCCCCGCTGCCGCAGGAGCCCAGCGGCGAACGCAGCTCCGCGGGCACCAGCGGCGACGACGGCAGTCCGTCGCCGTCCGCGACCCGTTCCGACAGCCCGAAGGACGAGGAGCGCACGCCGTCCGAGGACACGGTCCGTGAGACCGGCCAGATCGGCGGACAGCCCAGCCAGACGCAGGGCACGGGCCAGCAGCCGCCCGGACAGTCACAGCCGGTCCAGCCGCCGTCCAGCAGCTCCGGCCCCTCGTCCAGCGGCGGCACGGGCAGCGGTGGCGGCTCGGGCGGCGGCACGGGCGGTGGCTCGGGCGGTGAGGGCGGATCCGGCGGGGGCGCGGGCGGCGGCTCGGGCGGCGGCCGGGTGATCGGCGGCCTGCTCGGCTGAGGCTGAGTACGCAGCCGGAAGGGGCGGCCACCGCGGTGTGCGGTGGCCGCCCCTTCGGCGTGATCCCCATGAGCCAGGAAGCCGTCAACCTGCTTGCGCGGCAAGCTCCTTGGCGGCCTCGGTGAGGTCCTTGGCGGTGTCGATCGCCCGCCAGTACGCGCCGTTCGGCAGCGGGAAGCCGGCCAGTCGGCGCTCGCGGGCTAGACGGGGGAAGGTGGTGCGCTCATGGTCGCCCCGGTCGGGCAGCAGCCCGGTGAAGGCCGAGGAGAAGACGTACACACCGGCGTTGATGAGATACGGCGACGGCGGGGACTCGATGAAGTCGGTGATGTGGCCGAAGGCGTCCGTCTCGACGGCTCCCCAGGGGATCCTGGGGCGGGCGAGGGCCAGGGTGGCCATGGCGTCCCGCTCGGCGTGGAAGGCGGCCATGTCGCGCAGCGAGAAGCGGGTCCAGATGTCGCCGTTGGTGGCGTACCAGGGCTGGTCCGGGTGCGGGAGGCTGGTGGCGGCCCACTTCAGGCCGCCGCCGCGGCCGAGCGGCTCCGTCTCGACGACGGTGGTGACCCGCAGCGGCAGGTCGGCGGTCTCCAGCCACTGCTGGAGGACTTCGGCGAGATGACCGCAGGAGACGACGGCGTCGGTCACGCCCTCGGCGGCCAGCCAGGCAAGCTGATGGCCGATGATCGGGGTCCCGGTCCCCGGGATCTCGACCATCGGCTTGGGGCGGTCGTCGGTGTACGGGCGCAGCCGTGAGCCCTGGCCGCCCGCCAGGACCACGGCCTGCGTCGGATACGTAGGCGTATGCATGCCGTGAACGATATGCGGCGCGGGCCCGGACCCGCCGGCAGTCCCCGGTCAGCTGCCCTGGGAGACGCCGGAGGCGAAGGACGTGTCGCAGACGGGGCGGGAGTAGGTCTGGGCGCGGGTGGGGCCGTACCGGTCGACGGCGGCGCGGCCGAGCGCGCGGGCGATGGCCATGCAGTGCCTGGCGAGCGAGGGGCGCTCCTCGACCGCGCGCTGGAGGTGGGTGAGGGCGGTGCCCGCGTCCTTCTCCTGGAGTTCGGTGAGGAGCTGGTCGCGCAGAACGTCCTGCGGGGCGCGGGACTTGGCGCGTACGGAGACGTTCTCCGATGAGGCGGTGAGCATCTGCGACTCGGTGCTTCGGCCTGCCCACGGGACGCTGGTGACCGCGAGGGTTCCGGAGAGCACCAGGACGACGGGCAGAACGAGAGCGAGAGTGCGGCCGATTCGGCGGGCTGTGTGGGTCACGCGAGCGAGCGTAGCGGGCAGTGATGATTTGGCGACATTTAGTCACTCGGCCGGGGGATGGTTCGACAATGCTTTTCGAATCGGGTGTTGACGTATGGGATCGAAATGACCGTGAAAGGACCGATGTGCCGGGGTATTTGTCGACATAAGAAAACGGCCCCGCAGTGAAATGCGGGGCCGTTCTGTGGAATTGGAAGTGGGTCAGTCGCTGAGGCGCTCGCCCGTCGAGGTCGCGAAGACGTGCATCTCGCCCGGCCGCGGCACGACGTGCAGCTCGGCGCCCTTGTCCGGGACGGCGCGGCCGCCGACGCGGACGACGAGGTCCTTGTGCTGGCCGCCGACCTGGGCGGAGCCGTACACATAGCCGTCGGCGCCGAGCTCCTCGACGACGTTCACCGAGACGGCGAGGCCGGCCGGGGCGTCCTCGGTGTCCTTGGTGAGGGACTTGGCGGCGGACCCATTGTGCTCGACCACATCGAAGTGCTCGGGGCGGACGCCGACCGTGACGGTGGTGTCGCCCCTGTCGGCGGCGGCGGTCAGGGCGTCGCGGGAGACCGGGACGACGCTGTTGCCGAACTTCACGCCGCCGTCGGTGATCGGGACCTCGACGAGGTTCATGGCCGGGGAGCCGATGAAGCCGGCGACGAAGAGGTTGGCCGGGCGGTCGTACATGTTGCGCGGCGAGTCGACCTGCTGGAGCAGACCGTCCTTGAGGACGGCCACGCGGTCGCCCATGGTCATGGCCTCGACCTGGTCGTGGGTGACGTACACCGTGGTGATGCCGAGACGGCGCTGCAGGCTCGCGATCTGCGTACGGGTGGAGACGCGGAGCTTGGCGTCGAGGTTCGACAGCGGCTCGTCCATGAGGAAGACCTGCGGCTCACGCACGATGGCGCGGCCCATCGCGACACGCTGGCGCTGACCGCCGGAGAGCGCCTTGGGCTTGCGGTCGAGGTACTCGCTGAGATCGAGGATCTTCGCGGCCTCTTCGACCTTCTTGCGGATCTCGCTCTTGTTGACGCCGGCGATCTTGAGGGCGAAGCCCATGTTGTCGGCGACAGACATGTGCGGGTAGAGCGCGTAGTTCTGGAACACCATGGCGATGTCCCGGTCCTTGGGCGGCAGGTGCGTGACGTCGCGGTCGCCGATGCGGATGCTTCCGGCGTTGACGTCCTCGAGACCGGCGAGCATGCGCAGGGAGGTCGACTTGCCGCAGCCGGAGGGGCCGACGAGGACGAGGAATTCGCCGTCCTCGGTCTCGATCTCGAGTTGGTCGACGGCGGGCTTTTCGGAGCCGGGGTAGATGCGTGTCGCCTTGTCGAAGGTGACAGTAGCCATGGTGATCTTCTCCTTCACCGGCAGGAACGTGCCGGACGATCCGAGTAAGGGAGTGGTGTAGTCCACCGGTGTGGACTTGCCGTGACGCTACCTGGTGGTGCCCGGTCTGTCAGTAGGTGCGAGGCGATGAAAATTCTCGACCGGGACGGTGTGGAGGTTGGTTACACTGCTACGGCTGCCTCCTTAGCTCAGCTGGCCAGAGCACCGCTCTTGTAAAGCGGGGGTCGTCGGTTCGAACCCGACAGGAGGCTCACGACGAAGGGCCAGTTCGGAGGGTTGATCCCTACGAACTGGCCCTTTCGCATGATCGCGGACGTGCCACACACGTGCCACATGCCCGCTAGGACTCGGCCTCAGCTGCCCCGCTGGTCTCGCGGATCATGGCTCCCAGACGGTCGGCGAGGGCGCGCTCCCGGTCGGCGGTCATGTGCTGGTAGATCAGCGCGGCCCGCGAGCTGCTGTGCCCCATCCGCGTCATCAGCTCCCGGGTGCTCGCCCCGGCGGCGACCAAGGTGTTCCCCGTGTGCCTCAAATCATGGAAATGCACGTCAGCAGTGATGCCCCGCCTTGGTGCGCGCCTTGGTCCAGTCATCCCGGAAGTTGCTGCGGCGGAGTCGGCCGCCCGAGGAAGACGTGGCCATCTCGACCGGCACCCGCGTAGCGCTCCAGGTGCCCAGTCACGTCCGCCAGGATCTCGCCCCGGGAATGCGACGGAACGAACGTCAGCCGCCGACTTAGCCTCGATCCACCGGCGTGGTTTGAGAGTGATCTTCAGACCGGTTTCTTATCCGGTTTGGGTCGGTGTCCGGGGATGGGCGGGTGGTATCCGCT
>NZ_JBSFMS010000105.1:0-25794 GCF_053599675.1 Streptomyces sp. NPDC000880
GGCGATCATGGCCGTGGCTTCCGTCATGATCGGGATACCGGCCACCCGGACCTGGCACAACCGGGCGCGCAGGCCGTCTCGGGAGGTGACGAGAGCGACGATCGCCACAGCGACCGGCCCGAACAGATCTGTCAGCGCGCCGGTGAGGTTGTCGGCGACGGTTCCGGTCCCGGCGGAGTTGCGCAGGGCGGCGGCCTGGTTGTCGATCCGGGCGATGCGGTCCATGACGAGGTCGGCGAGGAAGGCGTCGAACCTCGACGTCGGCTGCGGGACCGGCATCGCCGCCCGGCAGTTCCAGGCGGTCGGCTGCCGGGTGCTCGGGGTCGAGCCCGACGCGCGGATGGCCGACCACGAGGAGGTGCCCGCGTGCTCTGCGTATCGCTCGCTCCAGCGAGCTTCCGGTACGACGAACGGAGAGCCCCGCTGCTGCACCGGCTTTGGTCGGCGAGGTGCGGCGGAGGGCTCCACGATATGGCGTGGCGGTCTCGCATCCTGGCGAACTCGAATTCATGGAGCATGAATGGCCACAGTCGAGAACGAAGGTACCTCGTCAAGCTTTACGCGTCACTTTGACCGGGCGGACCAGCTCCCACCTGGGCCCAGTTCTCGTATAGCCACGGCGAACGGACATGTACGGGAGAAGACGCAGTGGGAGATGCTCTACGAGTCCGCCGCACGGGCCGATGAGGTGCTGTGCCTCAACGTGGAAGACCTGTACCCGCAGGACAAGCGCGGCAGGATCACCGCCAAGGGCGGGGCGACCGAGTGGATTCACTGGCAGTCCGGCACCGCCCATCTGCTGCCCCGCCTCATCGCCCGCCGTACCCGCGGCCCGCTGTTCCTCACCGACCGCAAGGCCCCGGCCGGAACGCCAACCCTCGACGTGTGCCCGGAGACCGGCCGGGCCCGGCTGTCGTATCGCCGGGCTGAGGAGATCTTCGAGGAGAACACCCGGCTGCTGGCCAACCCGCTCGCCTCACCCGAGGACATCGAGGACCTGGACGGCTGGACCCTGCACCGGCTCCGACACAGCGCCCTGACGCACGACGCCGAGAGCGGCACCTCCACTCCGATGCTGCTGGCCCGCTCCCGCCACGTCTCCGTCCGCTCCCTGGAGCGGTACGCCCGCCCCGGCGTCGACGCGGTCGCCCGGCACGTCGCCGAACGCGACCCCGCCGCCAGCCGCCGGGGCTGAGCCGCCCACCGGTGCCCCGGCGTACGGGGGAGCCATGACCGTCGAGTGCGCCTTGTCGTGGCCAGTAGACTCGACGGCTGTGGCGGATACCCAGTACGAAGACCTGTTGCGGCTGGTGCTCACCTCCGGGACGGCCAAAGCCGACCGGACGGGCACCGGCACCCGAAGTGTCTTCGGGCACCAACTACGCTACGACCTCTCGCAGGGGTTCCCGCTGGTCACCACCAAAAAGGTGCATCTCAGATCCATCGTGTACGAGCTGCTGTGGTTCCTGCGTGGCGACTCGAACGTCGGCTGGCTGCATGAGCACGGCGTCACCATCTGGGACGAATGGGCCGACGCGAACGGCGAACTCGGCCCGGTTTACGGCGCACAGTGGCGCTCCTGGCCCACCCCGGACGGCAGGCACATCGACCAGATCAGCGACGTTCTCGACACTCTGCGCCGCGACCCGGACTCCCGCCGGATGATCGTCTCCGCCTGGAACGTCGCCGAGCTGACCAAGATGGCACTCGCGCCTTGTCACGCCTTCTTCCAGTTCTACGTCGCCGACGGCAAGCTCTCCTGCCAGCTGTACCAGCGCAGCGCGGACCTGTTCCTCGGCGTCCCGTTCAACATCGCCAGCTATGCCCTGCTCACGCACATGGTGGCGCAGCAGGCAGGCCTCAAGCCGGGCGACTTCATCTGGACCGGCGGCGACTGCCACATCTACGACAACCACGTCGAGCAGGTGACCGAGCAGCTCTCGCGCACCCCGTTCGAGTTTCCCGGGTTGCGTCTGCGCCAAGCCGACTCGCTTTTCGACTACGCCTACGCCGATGTGGAGGTGCTCGACTACCAGCACCACCCGGCCATCAAAGCCCCGGTCGCGGTGTGAACGTCGGGCTGATCTGGGCGCAGACCCTCGATGGCGTGATCGGCGCGGACAACGCGATTCCGTGGCGACTGCCTGAGGACATGGCGCATTTCAAGGCAACCACCCTGGGTCATCCAGTGGTGATGGGGCGCAAAACATGGGATTCGCTGCCTCCACGATTCCGGCCGCTGTCCGGCAGGCGCAACATCGTGGTGACTCGCGATCCACAATGGGTGGTCGAAGGCGCGGAACGTGCCGGGTCCATCGCCAAGGCTCTGGAACTCGCAGCCGAGCCGTTGGAGCCAGCCGCCCCTGCTGTGGCATGGGTGATCGGTGGCGGGGAAATTTATCGTGCCGCCCTGGGATACGCCACGATGCTCTCGGTGACTGAAGTCGACTCGACGGTGGACGGCGACACTTACGCCCCGACACCGGACCTGACGTGGAAAGTCGCCGAGGACAAAGGCTGGCAGTCCTCGACGTCCGGGCTGCGCTACCGCATCCGCAGATACACCCGGTGACAGTCAACTCACAACCCTGATTAACTTTGAACCGGTCTTGGTGCTCAAACGTGAAGGTCACGGGCTTGGGCTTCCGGCCGACCGGCCGGAAGCTGCGGTCGTCTCATCTTGCGTCGGCGAGGTAGTCGCAGACGAACGAGGTACGCACCGCCCGGCCCAACTCCTCGATCGCCCGGTATGTAGGATGCTTCGGCCCGCCCCTGGTGAACCCGGCGCAGGACCTGCTCGGCCTCCGCGGTGCCCAGGCGCAGAGCGGTGGTGTACTTCACGATCTGGTCGTGGGCGATCAGGTCCCAGTCGATCGTCTTGGTGGAGAGCACCGAGGCCAGGTTCGGCCAGTTGTCGTCCTCCCCGGCGGCCGGCCGGTACAGCTTCGCCGAGCCGATGTTCTTCAACCGGGGCATCAGCTTGAAGTCCAGCATGTGCGCAAAGGCGAACCCGACGATGGACGCGCCGTGCGTATCGGTGTACTGCCGGTCCACGACCATGTCGGTGCAGTGCCGCAGCACGCCCTCGATCATCGAGGCCACCTCGGAGGCCGAACAGCTCTTGAGCTGGCTGTAGATACAGACAGATTTCCCCTCGACGTGCCAGTAGATCATCACGCCGGGGCCCGAAGCGCGCGGGTTCCCCGATTTCTGGACGTGAACGAGGTGTAACCCGCGTGTAGTTGGAGCATAGCGTCCGCCCGTGGAGCGGGTTCGCATCAGTGCCTGCTTGCGATCCCGTCAGTAGTGCTGATCAGGGGTGTGGGGTAGTACTCCGTATTGGAACCGGAAGAGCCGGGCGAGGGCGACGGCGAGAACGACGAGCCGCTGCTGGACACGTGCGATCAGTGCGGCCGGATCCTTGAGATGGGCCCGTTTGACGGCAGCAGCCAGTTGTCGACGAGCGTGTGGGGACTGGTCGGTGATCGACTTGCTCCGTCCGGGAGTGGGGCAGTTTTGGGAGCCCTCCCGGCCGGACGCTGCTAGCGTCTGCCACTTGGATGAGCAGCCAGGGAACCCCAGCCCCGCTTCACTTGGGGAATACCAGCATGAAGACGGTACTGGAGGGTGAGATGCCCCGACCGCGTAAGCGATTGCGCAAAGCGATTGCCACGGTGTTCGTGGTGGTGCTGCTGAGCCTCCTGACAGCAGGAGGGCTCGCGGCCATCTGGTTTCCCGTTCAAGGGATCATCAACTTCGAACCTTCCCCAACGCTCACCTATGGCTCAGGCTTCGGGCCTCCAGTAAGCGATTCGGAACAGTGGACCGACCTAGTGTTCGACTCGGTGCTTCTCATCGGCATGGGGGTCTTCCTTCTTGTAGCTGCGGTCGCGTGCCTGATCAGTTTCATCAGTTACCTCAGAGAGTGAGCGCGGCTCAAAGTCCGGGATCCCAAACAGGAACTCATCTTGGTCTTTAACCTTTTCGATCTTGGTGCTCAGCCACGGTAAACCCTCCCGTGGGCCTGACTCGGCAGGGTTGGGTCGGCGAGGTCGAGGAGCCAGTCGTTGCTGCGCATCAGGGTGCCGCTGCCCGGCGGGTATTCGAAGTCGCAGGCGCCGAGGAGAGTGAAGCCGAGGCGGTGGCAGAGGGCGTTCGAGGCAGCGTTCTGGGTCGAGGGGAACGCGTGCAGACTGCGGGGGGCGCCGGGCTGGCGGGCAGCCTCACGCACGATGGTGATCAGGGCGGTGCCGGCTGCAACGGCGATGCCGTGCCCCTGGTAAGGCGGTAGGACGTTCCAGCCGGTTTCGTAGATCTGCCCGCCCTGCCAGTCGCGCTGGTGGTAGGCGATGCTGCCGACCATCTCGTCGCCAAGCAAGATGGCGAACATGCAGCCGTGGCGGGCTTCCGGCATAGCGAGGTAGCGGCGGTGCCGGGCGAGCAGCTTTCCCTCCGGCTCAGGGCCGCCGACGTAGCGGCGCATCTGCGGGATGTTGATCCGCCGCAGGAGGCCGAGCGCGGATTCCGACCAAGGCTCGAGATGAACGTCCATGCAGCGCAGCCTGGCAGTCCTCGAGGTCATCGAGCATCTCATTTCGACTCGATGCCGATGAGGTACAGCCTTGCCTGTCCATAGCCCCTGCCCGTGGTCAGCCTGTGGCTGACCCGGGTTTTGACGTTCTCCGGACAGCGGAGCGGCCTTGGGGTGATCATGTGCCGCTGTCGAGACGCTGATGATCGAACCCAAGGCCGTGAAGGTGAGTCTGCTGGACGATGCTGCCCACGTCGAGCCCCTGTCGGTGTTGTCCGGATTCAGGGCCGATTCTACGATTGCTTGACTGCTCGCGCGGACAGTCTGTTCGAGCTGACCGACGCGCTGCTGTGTGCCGACGGGCCGGTGAAGTCGCTGGTCGACCTGACACTGACGGCCGAGCACCGGCGCGGCCACGGCGCCCTGTACGACGGGCTGAACTGCGGCCGGATCGAGGCGGACCGACTGCGCGCCGAGTTGGCCGGCCTGCCGGTGCCCCGGACGGACGACGCCCGGATCGTGCTGGCGGTGGACGTCAGCCCCTGGCTGCGGTCCGACGCGCCAACCAGCGCGGACCGGCTGTTCTGCCACGTCTACGGACGAGCGAAGAGCGTCTCGCAGTTCATCCCGGGCTGGCCCTACTCCTTCGTGGCCGCCCTGGAGTCCGGACGCACGTCGTGGACCGGGATCCTAGATGCGGTCCGGCTCGGCCCCGAGGACGACGCCACCGCGGTGACCGCCGACCAACTGCGCACCGTGGTCGAGCGCCTGGTCACGGCCGGGCACTGGACCGACGGCGATCCGGACATCCTGATCGTGATGGACGCCGGCTACGACGTCACCCGGCTCGCGTTCGTGCTGGCGGACCTGCCCGTCGAGGTCCTCGGCCGGATCCGCTCGGACCGGGTGCTGCGACGGCCCAAGCCGCCCCGGGCACCGGGCACTAACGGCCGCCCGCCCAAGCACGGCCCCGAGTTCGCCCTGGCCAAGCCCGCCACCTGGCCCGAACCGGCGCACACCACGACCACCGAGACCAGCCGCTACGGCACCGCCACCGCGTGCAGCTGGGACCGCATCCACCCACGGCTGACCCACCGCACCTGCTGGCTCGACCACGAAGGTGAACTCCCGGTCATCGAGGGCACGTTGCTCCGCCTGGAGGTCGACCACCTGCCCGGCGACCGCAACCCCGACCCGGTGTGGCTGTGGTCCTCGGCCACCGGTCGGCGACGCTGTCCAGGAAGAACGACTCCTCGTCCCCGTCGGTAAGCGCGGCCGACTGGCGCCGCTGCAGCGTGACGTCGTCCGCCAGGCCCGGCTCCTGGGCAGGGCCGTCCGCGTCGCCGCCCGCGCGGGGCCGTACGACGGACAGCAGGCGTGTCCTGGAATCCACCACGGCACGGCAGATTACACGAATCTCTCCAGGAATCCTGTTGTCACTGGCAGAATCCTGCACCGCTGACGTTCGGGCTGCAGGTGATGGTTGAGCTGCTGAGATGCGGCTACGCGACGAGAGGGAGCTCCGGGGAACCCGCTCCTACTCCAGTTCGGTAGCGCTGGTGTCGCTCGGTCATCAGGTTGCTGGACCAGGCGCCGAACTTGCGGCTGTCGGAGGCGCATGCCGTGCCTGTGCCCCACCACATCTCGTCGCGGGCGGCGAAGGTGGCGTTCATCAGCTTCACCAGGGCCGCGCGCATGTTGGCACGGTTGACGAACAGGTGCCGCACCCGCCGTAGCGTCGCCTCGCTCTCGCCGTGCTTGCCGGTCACCGCGACCCGCTTGATGCCCATGTTGGTGCCCAGGCTGGCTTTGTAGGCGAGTTCTGAGAACGTCTGATGCTCAGCGCTGGGATCGCCTGGTTCCACGTGAGAGTGATGTCGCCGAGTTTTGAGAACACCTCGGTGCTTGCTTCGGGACCATGGCTGCGGACGTGCCACAACCCTGCGCGGGACCGGCGGCGCCCGGACGCGCCGGCACCGGGGTCGCTGAACCCGCGTTGCCCTCGCAGCCGGTCTGTCTTAGCCACCGCGAGCGTCCCATTCGTGGGAAAGGATCGACATCACCAACTCATCGAGCCAGACACCGTCACGCAGTTGGGCCTGCCGGCGCACGCCTTCCTCAACGAAGCCCACGTTCTCGTACACCCGCCGGGCCCTGTGGTTGTGGGAATACACGTCCAGCTGGATTCTGTGCAGCCCAACTTGTTCGAAGCCATACCCCACGATGAGACGAGTGGCCTCCGTGCCCAGACCTCTGCCCCGGCCGCGAGGGCCGACCAGGGTCCGGAAGGTGCAGCTGCGGTTGGTCGGATCCCAGTTGTAGAGGACGACCTCGCCGACTACTTCTCCCGTGGCACGGTCGGTTACTGCGAGGTCAAGGCGGTCGGCTTGCTCACTACGCGATCCGTACCAGGCACGCAGTCGCTCCAAGGTGAGCTCGGTCGACGGTTCGAAGGTGTAGCGGATCACCTCAGGATCTTTGATGACGTCGGCGATGGCGGTCGCGTCGTGCTCGGTGAAGGGGCGCAACAGAGCCTTCTCGCCAGTGAGAACGGGCTTGTGGGCGAAGTCGGCGGACGTGCTGTTCCTCATCCCGGGATTCTCGGTGTGCTGCCAGCGTCCAAGCAACAGCCTTTGCATCGATGATCCCGCCGCAGGCAGCACGACGCCTGAGAGGTTGTGGCCCGCGAGATGCCCATCTCGGCCGCCAGTTCCGCCAGCAGACTGGCTGTCCACGGGAAGGGAGCCACGAACAGAAGCAGGGCAAGGTTGAGTGCGAGGAGGGTCTGGTCGACCCGCTCGACATAGCGCCACATGTTGTGGTGGGTGAGCCAGATCTGGCCGACGATCAGGAAGCTGATGACATAGGCGAAGAAGCCGGGCCATTCGTGCAGGCGCGCGGCTCCGAGGCCCTCACCACCTGCCTCCTCGGGGACGAGGCCGACATCTCGACGGGCATCAATGTGAGGACGATGGCAATGACCGCTTCGCTGAAGGCCTCGACCCGCCCGCTGTCCCGCCCGTATAGATCACGAAGCCGTACGGAGTACTCGCGCGAGGGAAACGTGCCCTACCTGCGGTGGACTTGCTCCGCCTGAGGTCCCTTGGGCCCCTGGGTGACGTCGTATTCGACCTTGTCACCCTCCTGCAGCTCTTTGAAGCCGGTGGTCTGGATGGCGGAGAAGTGGACGAACACGTCGGGGCCGCCGTCGTCCTGTTGGATGAAGCCGAAGCCCTTGTCGGCGTTGAACCATTTCACAGTGCCTGTTGCCATCAGTCCAAATCCCTTGTCCCATGCCGCGGCACGACCTTGGCCGCGCCCCGTAGCCCATTGCGGCTACGGCTCCTGAACCTTGCCATCGCGAGCCGGCTTCCGTCACTGAACGCACCGACCAAGTCGCCCGAACAGCACGTTCGCAACCGGAGGATGGGCGGGGTCCTGGTCGCAGGCGCAGCTGTACGCCGTGATCCGGCGTGACCACCGTGGCGGCGTGGCGCATCGAGATCAGCACCGGCTCCTGGCCCGGGTGCCGCATGTGCCGCTGGACCGGGACACCTCGTCGGTCAGGCACTCAGGGTCTGGCACACGGGGCAGAGCTCGTGGCGGCCATCGTTCACGACGCTCCCCCAGCCGCGGCACTCGTTGCAGTCGCGAGCCAGGGCGATGTTCGCGCGGGGGGCGGGAGCGTTGGGGTGGGCTCCAGTGGTCATGAGGTCATGTTCCTCGGGTAGAGGGCTGTGCATAGCAAAACTATGACATATGTTGCATAAGTATGCAAACTGACGGTGCTGCCGCCCACGGGGTCAACCATGTCCATGGCAACCGTACGGACTGAAAAGATCATCCGGCAGAGCCGCCGCCTCCTGGCACACCGCCGCGGCTTGGCTGTGAGGTGTCGGAGGCTGGCCCGCTCCGCTCGCTGGGACGGTAACCGTAGGCCGCTTCCCTCACGGCGAGGTTGCTCTCCGGAGCGGCGCCCTGCGCCGCCGTGCATGGCCAGAGAGGCGACGGCCCAGGCGATCTCCAGATAGGTGGTGATGCCGACCCGGCGGTGGAGCTGGTCCTCGATGACGCTTTCGGAAATGAGCGTGATGGCGCACATGCTGGTGATCAGCAGGAGCGCCAGGAATATCGTCAGCACGACGAGGAGGACGGTGAGTACGGTCGCCAGATTGATCAGCACTACTCGTTCCCGTACGGCGGGCGAGGACTGCACTCCCACAGGCCGTGGGCCAGAAGCAGCGTGCCGCCGATGGCCAGCACGGAGCCCAGCGCGACCAGAACCATGCGGGTCATGTCCATGCCGTCCGAGATCTGTCACATGGCCGTCGAGGTAAGGCCCGAAGGCCCCGGCGCCGGCGCACCGACCAGGGCGTGGGAGAGGCCCGCGATCAGCCGCCACGGGCGGTTCGCGCGGACCACCAGAGAATGCGCCGCCTCGTCCGCCAAGTCCTCCGCAAGGCCCGGTGCCGTGATCAGGCCGACGACGAACCTGCGCTCGGGGCCCTCGCTTGCATCCGACTGCCTCGATCCCACATCGCTCACCCGCACACCCCTACCATCCGAGTGGTGCCGCCACGAAGCCGCGCCCATTCCTCAGAATCGAGCGGCTCAGCCAGCCGGCACAGCGGCGTGCAGACCGCTGGAGCCCTCACGGTCAGCTCAGCTGCCGCACTGACAGGAGCAGACAGCCTCGCGTCTCAGCGACATCCGCTCTGCGCGCTCAACATGCGGCGTACGTGGAACAGGCGGCAGGAGACGGGGTTGGCGGGCTCGGGAGCGTCGAGGACGTCGATCCGCTCGACGACGGGACCGTGGCCGGCGAGGAGCGACTCCCAGGCCTCGGTGGTGAGGACCCACATGGGACCGTGAGGCGGCCACCGCCGGCCAGCGGCAGGATCTCGGGGCGCGGCGTAACCGTGCTCGAGGGCGGCGCTCCGGCGGAGTTGGTGTGCAGGACGGAGAACAGCAGCCGGCCGCCCGGCTTGAGGGCCTGAGCGAGGGCGGGGAGGAGCCGGTGGGGGTTGATGTAGCCGAGGCCGTGGACGGAGTGGACCAGGTCGTACGGCTCGGCGCTGCGCAGGTGCGTGACAGCGTCGGCCAGCATGCTGTCCGAGTCCACGGTTCCCCCTCGTCGTCACATGGGTGCCCGCACCCGCTCGGCTACGAACCGCCCCCGAGAATCTCCACCGTCTCCACGGCCAGCGCGACGGCAAGCTCGTCCAGGCGCAGCTTCTGCTGCTCGTCCTCATAGGAACCGCAGGCGCTCGCAGAGCGGAAACCTCCTGCGTGCCTGGCATGCCGAGCACCCCGGCGGGGACCGGTCGAAGCACTGGAGGCATGACCGCAGGCTCCGCCCGGACGCGCCGCGGAGCGGGTGTTTCTCCGCGTCAGGGTGGCTCCGGTGTGCGTTCCTGTGACCACGGGTGTCAGGATGAAGCCATGAGTAACGTGTACTTCGACATCACCATTAACGACGAGCCTGCCGGCCGGATCGTCTTCGAGCTGTTCGATGACGTAGTCCCCAAGACCGCCAGGAACTTCCGCGAGCTCGCCACGGGCGAGCACGGCTATGGCTACGAGGGCTCTTCCTTCCACCGTGTCATCCCGGATTTCATGCTCCAGGGCGGCGACTTCACCGCCGGTAACGGCACGGGCGGCAAGAGCATCTACGGCGCGAAGTTCGCCGACGAGAACTTCCAGCTCAAGCACACCAAGCCGGGCCAGCTCTCCATGGCGAACGCGGGCCCGAACACCAACGGCTCGCAGTTCTTCATCACCACCATCGTCACCGACTGGCTGGACAACAAGCACGTCGTCTTCGGCGAGGTCGTCGAGGGTATGGACCTCGTGAAGCGGATCGAGGGCCTGGGCTCGCGCAGCGGTGCTCCCAAGGCGAAGATCACGATCGCCAAGTCGGGCGTTGTCGGGGACTGATTCGAACCCGCCGCGTAGGCCAGTTGGCGGCCCGTGCGTCCGTCCCTCGCGAAGACGGGCGCACGGGCCGGTTTCGTGTCGGCATTCATCACGGTGAATCCTCGGCGCACCAGGGTCGGTCCGGTGGGGCCAGTCAGGCCGTCATCGGTTACCAGGGCGTCGCAGGTGAAGGGGAGGTCGCGATCGTCACCAAGCGCCCCTGCGCATACCGCATGCCCGCGGCACAGCGCGGGATCAAAGACTCTCCGCACGCGCGGGCACCACGAACGCAGTCTCAGGAGTGCGTCGCGCGCATCCGTTGCAGCCACCCTGCCCACGCCGGATGTTGTTGAGGTTCGGCGTTCCGATGTGGCCGCACCGCACACAGCGGCACTGCCACGGATCGCGGACCCGCCCCGGAAAGGGCTGGAGCGGTTCCATACCGATCGCACGCATTTCAGCCTCGGCAACCGACGGATCCACCGACGCACGGCCCCCGCAAGCCCGGCAGCCACCCGCTCCTGACCGGATCTTGACGAGACGCGGGAACACCGTGCCTCCGCACACCGTGTGGCGGCAGCGCCATCTCACGCCGGCTCCCGGATAAGGCTCAAGCGGCTCGAAACCCGCGGCACGCATCTCCCTCTCGGCCCTGTCCCGGCCGGCGGCCCGCCGTCGCTCCCCAGCGGCAGCCCGTCCGCAATGGCGACATCCCGAACTGGTCCCCATACGGACCGAGGTAAAGGTCGGTGCGACCTCGTGTGCGTTCTTCATACAGCGGCTCTTCCACGCCACGTTCGCCCCGGGATAGGGCTCCAATGGATCAAGACTGGCGGCACGCATTGTCGCGGCCGCCGCCTCAGGATTGATTCGCCGGGGCACTAGCCCCCCCCGCACAGTGGGACAGGGAAAAGCGCAGGGCGCTCTGATCACCTAGCAGGACCGGCCGGCCATGGGGGCCGCCACAGCGGGCGCATGCTTCACGTCCGAAGCGGATATCCCCGGGAGAGACCCGAAGATAGGCGGCCAGCAAACGTCTCAACGTGACGTGGCTCGAGAGGTATGTCAGGCGGTCACGTTGATGCGCAAAGGAAGCTGCTCGCGCCCTTTCGCTGTCGTCGAGCTCGGAAGGCGCCCGTGCATCCTTCTTCCAGGAGGCCGGCGCCCGCAGGAGCCACACATGTGCGTCTCCGCTCGGCCTATCGAACCCCTCCATGAGACCGGAAGAGCTGGGTACACGTTTCGGCCATGCCTCCGATGTCATCTCCAAGTGCCTTCCGCTCCGGGAGCCGTGCTTCGGATCCCGTTCAACTCTTCGAGGAACATGACGGGACGCTGCATGGTGCTCGTGGGGTGGTGTGCGAGAGGTCTCTGACGACACAGGACCTCTACCAACGAATGCGGCGCCTCTGTGGCGACAACTCGTCCATCGATTTGCGTCACTTCCCGGTCTATGGCTCGTTGGCCTGTATATGTGCTCGTCGCGGAAGAGCCACAGCCGAGCACTGGGGAACTCGTCCGCTCAGCACGACGGAGCAGCGCGGCGATGGGCTGGACGCCAGGACCCCTCTTTGAACTACCAGCACATGTAACGCAGGACGGTGACGCAATGAGTTCCTCCGGACTGACCAGTTTCTACCCTGTGATTTGCAGCCAGCAGCTCAAGGAATCCGTGGAGTTCTACACGACACTCCTCGGTTTCGAGAAGACTTTCGAAACCGACTGGTACGTGAGTCTGCGGCGATCCGAGACTCCGCACTACGAACTCGCTTTGGTCGACGCGAAGCATGAGAGCGTGCCAGAGGCATTCCGCCGCCCCGCTCAGGGGCTGCTGCTCAATTTCGAAGTGACGGACGTCGACGCGGAGCACCTGAGGCTGGTCGAACAGGCTGGACTCACGCCAGAACTCACCCTGCGGAGCGAAGACTTCGGGCAGCGGCACTTCATCGTCTCTGCGCCCGACGGCGTGCTGATCGACATCATCACACCCATCGATCCCTCAGGGGAATTCGCCACGGCCTATACCGACCACACCGAACGGTAGCGGCGGACAGTACGAGAGCGAATGATCACTGCGACGCTCATCAACCGGTGTGCAGTGCTGCGATGAAGAGGTGGTCGCACTCGATCAGGCCGAGCTTGGATGTAGCAGATGTGTCTCCTAGCCCTGCCAGCTGTGCGGTGCCAGGAAGGCCATGGCGCGGTCGAAGCGTCGCCAGGTGGCCTTGGAGCCGCTGCGCGGGCGCGTCGGATCGGTGTCGGACTCAGCCGCTTTGTATGCGAGCAAGACCGCGGCGATGGCAGCGAGTTCCTCGGGCTCCGGGTGACCTTTCTCGATGCACAGTACCGTGGCTGCTGGGTCAACGCTCATGTGCTCCCCCTGGTGAGGCGGTGAATCGGCGAGTCGCTGTACCCCCTCGTACGACCCAGCGATGATCCGTTTCCCGGCCTGCGGCAAGGGGGCCCGCCTCGGCCGTGTGGTCAGCCGGCATGTGGGCCCGCACGATCTCGAAGCTCTTGCTTCGGCGATCGGCCACAGGATCGTGCGGGCGCACGCAGCTGTGTACTTCGCTGAATTTCGCAACCGGGGCGCGGGCAGGCATGGCCGGCCCGCCCCGGACTGGCTCAATACCTACAGGGCGTGCTTGTTCTCCGGTGCCACAGCGAGCGCGGCATCGGCGGACGGCTCCTCGCCTGCGCCGGTAGCGGGTGCCTTGATCACCGCTGCCACGAGGATGGCGGTCCCGACGGCGAAGAGTGCCCCGATGGCGCCGATGACGTTCATGCCGCTGGTGAATGCGTCGCGGGCGGACCCGAGAAGTGCCGCAGCAACCTCCGCGGGCAGCTCCTTCGCGACGTCTGCCGCCCCGGCGAGAGTGTCCCCGGCAACCTGGGCAACGCCCTCCGGAACGTTCGCAGGCGTGTTCACTTCGCTGCGATAGACGGCAGTTCCGACGCTGCCGAGGGCGGCCAAGCCGTCGCGCCGGGCGAGTTCCGGTTCGACATGACGGATCGCGTCCAACGATGATGCGGGCGCGCTGCCTTCGGTGCCCAGTTCGACGAGACGCACCTGGGTGCGGGGATGCTCGATTCGCAGCGTACGGCCAAGGCTCCACAGTGCGGTCCCGAAGGGATCGACGGTCTCCTGGCCGGTCACGCAGTGGGCCGAGTCGGTGACGATGACCAGGTCCGCCATCGGTGGGTGCGCCGCCGCCCGTTGCGCGAGTGTGAAGACCCCCTGCAGGGCCTTCGTCGCCTGAGCCTCGCCCGTCACCCCGTGTGGCGCGACGTACACGATTTCACGGACGGAGGTCTCCGTCAGCAGTGCATCGAGGCGCTCCTTCCGCAGTTCGTCCGGCGCCAGCCGGACCACTTGCCGGCCGCTCTCCAGGGGGAAGTCTTTGTCGGACACGACCAGCGTGGCCCCACCGGACGCTCGTGGTTCGGGGCCTCGACGGAATCTCCGAATCCGGCGATCTCGCATTACCGTCGGCGTAGCTCGTCATGTCCGCCGTGAACCGGCCCCACGCCGCTCCGGCCCGGCGAAGTAACGTGTCGGCGTACCTTCAGCAGGCCTGAGAACGGGGGCACAACCATGACGCACGGGGTTCGGGCGCAGCAGCGGGAGCACACAAGGCGTGCCCTGCTGCGCGAGAGCAGACGTCTGTTCTCGACCCTTGGGTACGGCGCAGTGGGGCTCTCGGAGATCGTCCGCGCCGCCGGGGTCACCAAGGGTGCGCTCTACCACCACTTCGACAGCAAGGCCGAGTTGTTCCGCGCTGTGCTGGAGCAGGTGCAGCAGGAGGTGGCCGAGCAGGTTGCCGCCACAGCGGACGCGCACGAGGTTGCCTGGGATCAACTGACCACGGGCTGCCAGACGTTCCTCAGCGCCTCCACCGCCCCTGCGATCCAGCGGATCATGCTCGTCGATGGCCCGGCAGTTCTCGGCTGGACCGAGTGGCGTGCGATGAACGAAGCCACCTCTGCCCGTCACCTGGCCGAGGCGCTCACCGTCCTGATCGATCAGGGGACGATCGCCCCGCAGCCGGTCGCGCCTCTCACCCACCTGCTGTCGGGAGCGAAAGAACGAGGCGGCTCTATGGCTCGCGGCGTCGGCGAACCCCACAGATCTGGCCGACACCAGGGCTGCTCTGGCCAGGATGCTGGAGGCGCTGCGCACCACATGAAGCCCCGCGACTCCTGTGTGTCGTAAGCGGTTGACGCCGCCGCGGCTGTCGCGCAACCGCCCAGCCGACGCCGCTGCCTGGCTGCCGGGCGCTCTTGCTGAATTGACCTCGCACGCAGGTGTCGTCCCACCCCTCGGGGCAGGGCATATTGGGCCCCGGCGCCTCGTAGCGCAGGGTGCTGATCTCCTGCTGATCATGGCCGGGGCCGGGTCAGGTACTCCGCCATGCGTTCCCCCCAAGTGCGGATGTCGGCACGCGTCCGGGACACATGCAGGTCGGCGTGCGGCAGCAGATGGGCCAATGTTTCCGCGGTCGACAGGGGGTGGCCCAGGTCATCCACCCAGGCCAGGATCAAGCTCGGCCGGCGCAGCGCGGCGATTGCCCTGGGGGAGGGCAGGTCGGACAGCGCCAGGCCGCGCAGGACGGCCGGCAGTACCCGCTCGGCGGGCGTCGGTGGGAACTCGGGAATGTCGGCTACGACTGCGGGGCGAGGCTGTTTCCCCTTGGCGGCAAGCCAAGCGTCCACTCCCTCTCGTTCGATGGTGTCAGCGGATTCCCGGTTGACCCGCGCATACGCCTCCCGCGTCGTCCAAGCCGTGGGTGGGATGAGCAGGACCAGTCGGGAGAACCGGTCGGGCGCCTGGACAGCGGCGTGCAGCACGCTGCCGCATCCCATCGACGCGCCCATGGCATCGATGGGCTCGGCGGCGCCCAGATGATCGAGCAGGGCCAGCAGATCGTCGGCGAGCGAGGGATAGGTGTAGTCGGTGTCCACGGGGTCGCCGGTGGATCGCCCGTGTGCCCGGGCGTCATAGCGGATCAGGCGCTGCCCCGCGTCCAGGACCGGCGCCCAGTCGAACAGGCCCATCCGGTCCTCGGCGGCCTGACTGACGAACCCGCCGTGCGCGTACACAGTGGGAAGGCCCTCACCGGCGTCGTCGTAGACCAGCTCGGCCCGGCGATGCCACAAGCGGCCTTCGTTGACCGTGTGCCTGCCCACTGCCCTCATAGCCGCGCGCCTCGTCTCGGCACCCTTGCGTACAGCTTACGACTGCGAGAGATCAGAGCGGTCCGGCTGGAAATGGTGGAGAACCGGCGGTCGCGGGCGTGACGCCGCCGGCCGGCCCGCCGGGCGATTGGGGTGGTGCGGCCGCAGGATTGGGCGGGGGACGACACCGGTTTCCCGGATGATGGTGTGGGCCCGCCGGGGATGGCCCGGCAGTACTCCGGCATGCTGGGCGGTCGGCAACTGCCAAACCGGGGTCAGTGTCCATGCCACGTCCGACACTGCTTCGTGGCCGCTGTCGTGGCGGCTGTTCCTGCCCCGGTGCTGGGAACGGGCCCGAGGCGGCGGGACGGCGGGCAAAGTGCCGGATCCCCGACGGTGAACCGCACCGCTCGAACACTTCGAGGGCCGCTCGTTCGCCGGCCGGCGCCGTCACGTCACCCTGGTCACCGCCGCCCACCTGTTCCTGACCGAACAGCGGACCTTCCCCGAAGCCCTGCCAGGGCCTGACTCTCTATCAGGCCCTGGTCCCGCTCCAACAGCTCCCTACTAGCCGCGGCTCACAAACTCGGCCGTGCCCAGGGTGGTGAACCATCCGCGGATCGTGTCCACGTCCTTGGTGGTCGCCAGGGAGAGCAGCAGCAGGATACGAGCCTTCTGCGCGCTGAGGTCCGCCGCGCCGATAACCGGGCCGTCCGCCGAGTCGTCGTAGACGGCACCGCTGCCCGTACGGGTGGTGGAGGCGAAGACCACGCCCTTCTTGGCCGCTTCGCTACGTGCCGCCGTCATCGCCGGGGAGATACCGCCCGCGCCCGTTCCCGCGGTCACGACGCCGGCCGCGCCGGAGTTCGCGAAGGCCTTGATGGCCTCGCCGCTTGCGTCCTGGTAGCTGTAGGCGATCTCCACCTTCGGCAGGCTCTTCCCCGCGCCCGCGATCTTGTCGAGATCGAACGGCGTCTTCCAGCTCGCCTTACCGCACTTGTCCACCCGCGCCGGCGCCCGGTTGATCCGGACGCGGTCCTGGTCCACTACGCCCAAGGCGCCGCTGGAACCGCTGTTGAACGTATCCATGCGCAGCGCGTCCGTCTTGCGGACCTCGCGGGCGGCCTGGATCTCGTCGTTGAGCATGATGACACTGCCGAAGCAGGTCGTCTTGCGGCTGGCGGCGAGTTGGATGGCGTTGTACAGGTTCGCCGGGCCGTCGGTGCCGATGACGGTCCATGGGCGCATCGCCCCGGTGAGGATCACGGGCTTGTCGCTGCGGACGGTCAGGTCGAGCCAGTAGGCGAACTCCTCCATCGTGTCGGTGCCGGTGGTGACGACCGCCGCGTCGTTCGTTCGCAGCGCCTTGTCGACGGTCTCGGTCAACCTGCGGTAGTCGGCTATGGAGTAGCTGCCCGAACCTGCGTTGCCGAACTGCACGGTGGAGACGTCGGCGACCTGGTCCACCTCGGGCTTGAGGTCACCCACCAGCTGGGATATGGCAATCTTGCCCGACTGGTAGTCCTGGAAGTCCACCCGGCTCTTACTCACCCCGGAGATCGTTCCGCCGGTGCCGATGACCGCGACCTTGGGCCGTTTGACTGGCGCCTTTTGCTGCTCGGCGGCGGCAGCTGTGCCTGCCGTCAGGACCACAACGGCCGTCAGCAAGGCGGTTCGACGCAGGATTCTTCGCATACTGCACCCCTTTTTCCGGAATCGGTAGGACTGGCTGGGCAGCCGGGATCGCCGGGAGTGCCGGGAATGATTGATCGGGGTGGATCAAGCAGGGTCCGGGAGAAAGGTGGCTGAGCCGCATTTCGCACTACGTCCCACCGGGTTAAATCGACGTTTCCCGGGGAGGCGTCCGCATGCCGGACGGCCGTCGTACTCGGCGTTCCGCCGAACGCGGCGCCGAAGCGCCTTGCGGACGTTGAGGGTTGCGCGGCCAGAGCCGTAACGGAGCAGGAGCGCCGGTTCAGGACTTGGAGGCCACGAACTCCGTAGTGCAACGCCAACGGCGATTCGGGAGTCACCACGGCGGCGGCGAGCGCAGCGACGCTCTGTACGCGCCGGCCAGGCAACTGCTGGCCGGGGGCGTCCCGTTGCGCGGCATCGGAGTGGCTACGCCGCGCTCCCGTACGACACGACGTACTCGGCGAAGCCTCGTATACCGGCCCGTCGGACGGGCTGCATCCGGCCCGCTGAACGCAAACTCACCAGTAAGCAACCTTCGCAAAAGCGCCACAAGAGCTACGCACGGCCTTCGACAGGTGCCGTTAACGTTACTGTCCGCTCGATCCCGCGTGCGAACTTGATACAGGTCGCCGGCGTCCCTGGCGGCGCAGCCAGCACAGAGAGATCACGGATGGACTACTGCTCCTCATGCCGTCGGACCCTCAACGGGGCTCTGGTTTGTCCCGGGTGCGGCGCATACGCTCCGGACATCGCCCCGCCTGCCCCTTACCTCGATGACGCGGCTGCAAAGATCGCAACGACGTGGGAGGCATGGCGCACGGAGGAGTTCCCGGCCTCGGAGTCCTACCACGGCCCTCGTTTCTACGATGCCGTACCGATCGGTTCCGAGGCGTCCGAGGATGCGATGGCGGACGCTTCGGACTTCGGGCCCTCCAGTGGCTCCCAGCAGGCGGCCCCCGCGGTGCAGGGCCGCGCGGCCCGGCGTCGCCAGATGGCGGTGTGGAAGAAGAAGCAGCGTCGGGCCGCGGTCGTGTCGGCGGTCGCGCTTGTCGGCGGTGGACTGACCTTCGCTCTCCTGCCGGACGGACCTTCGACCGACGTCGCACAGGCAGCCTCGGCGCCGGAGCCGGAAGCCTCGGCCACGCCCCGGACCGACGTCACCGGCTCGTCGTCAGCGGAGACCGACGCCCGCGTTTCGCGGGATCACGGCACCAGTACCAAACCGCCCAAGACCACCAGCCCACCGCGGAACGCCACGGGCACCGTGGCCGCCCCTCCGGCGAGGCGCCTGCCGCAGAACACCACCGTCACCGCCCGCCCCACCGCGACGACGAGCCCGCAGCCCGACACCACCCCGCCCGCGGCGGCCAACGGAGTGTCCGGCCCCCAGACGGATCCGGCGGTCCCACCGACGACCACGCCCTCGTCGCCCTCCGGCGACGGCTCTGCGGGGGACACGTCGACTGCGAGCCCTGCGCCCACGGCGACGTCACCGGCGCGGGTCTGCTTGCTTGTCCTGTGCGTCGGCTGATTGCGCCGTTGCCATCGCTCCGGGCGTCCGCTCCGCTGATCTCGCCTACGTGGGTGGCGTAGGCACTCTCGAGCGGGCGCGACAGCCCCGACGGCTCGGGCGCCTGGAGCTCCTCACGGAATGGGGGCCGGCGACGGCCCATCGGTCCGTCGCGTCGGCATCACGGTACCGACGCCCCCGCGGCGCCGTTCTGGCGGGACGCTCCACAGAAGGCCATCACGGGCGCGGCCGCATGAGCGAGGCCGGGCCCACGCCGTTATCCCCTTCCGATTGACCCCGGCCTGCCACCGTCGCGATCAAGGTCGAACCGACCAGGCTGCGCTGAGCACCAACCTGCTCAAGGGGGTTGCGAATGGCTCCCAGTCCCCATCCGCGCCCTCGTGCGCGGTGAAGCCGATCAGCGACTGCTGGCAGGAGTGGCGCGCCTTGCGCATCGGCTCTGGTCTCCCTGGACTTTGGCGGCGAGAGCTTGTCTGTACATGCTCATGCCATGGATACGTCATTGGTATGGCGTTGTAACACTCCTGACGGAGGCTCATGGGGCGCACCACCGGTCTCATCAGCAACTCTCCCTCCACGTGACCGGGTCGATCGGACGATGCCCTCTGGCCCGCCCCCGGGCCGAGGGCTGCGGGTGAGGAGGAATTGATGGCTGCAGAAGCATCCCGCCGTGGCTTCCTGCGATCTGTCGGGATCGCGGGGGGCGCCGGAATGCTGTACTCGGCGATGGGCGCGCTGGGCCTGGCACCGGTCCCGGACGTACGGGCTGAGGAATTCCGGGCGCCCCACAAGAGCGACTTCACGCTGACCGGACGCAACAGTAAGAAGGTCCTCATACTCGGCGGCGGCATAGCCGGCCTGGCGACGGCGTACGAACTCGGCAAGGCCGGCTACAACTGCCAGATACTGGAGGCGAAGGACCGCCCCGGCGGCCGCAACTGGACGGTCCGTGGCGGCACGACACTGACCGACCTCGACGGGCGCACCCAGACGGCTTCGTTCTCCAAAGGCCAGTACATGAATGCGGGCCCGGCCCGGTTGCCGCAGTCCCACGTCTCGCTCGAGTACTGCCGTGAACTCGACGTTCCAATCCAGGTGTTCACCAACCAGAACGCCAATGCGTACATCTACCACGAGAAGAGCGCGGCCCTTGCAGGCGAGGCGATCCGCTGGCGCACCGCGAAGGCCGACGTCTACGGGTATGTCTCCGAGCTGCTCGCCAAGGCCACCGACCGGGGCGCACTGGACAAGGAGCTCACGGCCGACGACAAGGAGCGACTGATCGCGCTCCTGCAGAACTTCGGAGCCATCAAGGGCAAGGCCGATGGCTTTGCTTACACCGGCACCGACCGGCGCGGCTACTCGACCGAGCCGGGTGCGGCCTTCGAGGAGGGCACGGTGCTCGGCCCGGTGCCGTCGCTTTCGGACGTCATCGCGAGCGGCGTCGGGCAGCGTTTCTCCTTCGAGTTCGGCTACGACCAGGCCATGCTGATGTTCCAGCCGGTGGGCGGGATGGACGCGATCCCTTACGCACTGGCGAAGGCCATCGGCCAGGGCCGGATCACCTACGGTGCCAAGGCGGTGGAGGTCAAGGACCTCCAGGACGGCGCCGAGGTCACCTACGAGGACGCGCAGGGCCACACCCGCACCCAGCGCGCCGACTTCGTCGTGGCGGCGATCCCGCCCATGGTCATGGCCCGGGTCAAGCACAATCTGGGCGCGGACATCACCGCGGCGCTGAAGTACCCGGTCGCGACCCCCGTCGGCAAGGTCGGGCTCGAGTACCGCAGCCGCTGGTGGGAGACGGACGAGCACATCTACGGCGGCATCACGCCGACCGACACGGACCTGGCCACCATCTGGTACCCCTCCTACGGCTACCACGGCCGCCGCGGCACGCTCATCGGCTACTACAACTTCGGCGACAACGCCCTGGCCTACAGCAAACTCCCGCACGCCCAGCGGGTGGAGCGGGCGGTGAGCCGGGGCGTGAAGATCCACGGCGACAAGTACCGCACCGAGCTCGACCACTCCTTCAGCGTGGCCTGGCACCGTACACCCTTTGTCGAGGGCGGCTGGGTGGGCTGGCCCTCGCAGACCGGCCCGGAGTACTCGCTGCTCAACAAGCCCGCAGGGCACGTCTACTTCGCCGGCGACTGGCTCAGCCACGTCATCGCCTGGCAGCACGGCGCGTTCACCTCGGCCCGCAAGGTCGTGACCGACATTCACGAGAGGGTGATGGCCGCATGAAGCGGCGTACGAAGGTGCTCATGGGTACGGCCCTGACTGCATCGCTCCTCACCGGCGGAACCGCGCTGGCCGACGCCAAGAGCTGGTGGCCCCACCCGAAGGAGGTACGCGTCATGTTGCCCGAGGGCCAGTCGAACCCGGCCATCGCCTCCGGCGTGGCGACCGGGGGAGAGGTGGCCGTCTACCAGAGCAGCGGCCTCGGGCCGTCCGCACTCAACCCGGGCGCACCGGAGGGCACGCCAGAGCGCTACACCGACCCCTCCCTCACCGAGGGGGCCGAGGGCGTCACGGTCACCGAGGCGCAGGCGCTCGTCGTGCTTCGCAGCATCAAGGCCAACCTCGAGGCCGCGGGCCTGACATCGGCCGACGTCATCACCATGAAGTGCTACCTGGCGAAGCCGCCGGGGGTCGGGATTGCCGACTACGCGGGCTGGAATCGCGCGTACCGGCAGTACTTCGCCAACGTCGACCTCAAGTCGCAGGATGCCGTGCCGGTACCCATGGGCACCTCCGCCCCCAAGCCGCCGCTGCTCGCCAACAAGGCCCGCCCGGCGCGGGCGACGATGGAGGTCGCCTCGCTGGCAGTGAAGGGGTGGCTCGTCGAGGTAGAGGTAACCGCGGCCTACAAGAAGCGCTGATCAACGCAGTTCGCCAGGAAACCGCACGCGGGGCGGGGTCCACGACCGGGCTCCGCCCCGTACATCGCCCCTGAGATCTCTCCTGTCCGGCACACAACTCACGTGCACTGGGACCTCCCTTGGACACTGCAGACACCTCAGCTCAGCTCTCTCCCGCCGCAGATTCCTGCAAGTCACAGCCACAGCCACCGCCGTCGCAGCCGGCGGCGCCGCCATCGACCTGCAGGCTGCGGCCGCCGGATCCCGCACGGCTTCCCTCTCCTTCACCGCGGCCACCAACGATTTTGACGCGCTGATCCGCACCGTGTCGGTGCTCCGCGGCGGCATGCGGTTCGAACAGGCCGGGCTGGTGGCCGCCTTCAGCGGCGCCACCGCCGAGCGGCGCGCTGCCCGGCGAGCGGAGGACTGGCTGGAGGTGGGGCGGCACATGCGGCGCGAGGGTTGCTGCGACCCGGAGACCGGGAGGCAGGTTCCTCAGGCGGCTCTGCCGAAGCACTACCCTCCGGACGCCGCCAGGTAAACGGCCCTGGCCGGATCGACCGATCAGGCCAGGGCCGTTCACTTCTTCCTTACGCCGCCTGCCTCCTGCCCCTCACGGTGACTTGGCGGCCGGGACCTCCTCGGCCCCCAGCATGGCGGGCGGCTGGTTCTCGCTACCGCGTCCCCAGCTGGACGACGCCCCGTCCGTGGTGAGCTTGAAGTCGACAGTGCCGGCGGCGAGCAGGTCATGGTGCGAGATCCAGCTGCGCTCGGTCTTCTCTGCACCGATGGTCAGCCTGTCGATGTACTGGTTGACCGACGCCTTCGCGCCCGGGGCGTTGAGCGTGAGCTTGGTGCCGTCGGACTGCGTGATCACGGCCTTCGGGAACATCGGCGCGGAGAAGATGTAGTTGCCCGAGCCGGGCTGGGCCTCGAAGAAGCCCAGCATCGCGAACGCGGCCATGGCTGAGCTGGCGCCGAGATCATCGTTGCCGGGAACACCGTTGTACGTGTCCGTGTAGAGCGCGCGCTGGGCGCGTGTCACCGCGGACGTCTTCCAAGGGCTCTCCGTCCACGCGTACATCCATGGGGCGTGGAAGTCGGGCTCGTTGTTCGGGTTGAACTCGAAGTGGCCGTTGTAGTCGATCGGTCCTGTCACCCAGTGCTTCGAGGCCGCCGTCGAGACGTCGTCGAGGATCGCCGGGAAGGTGAAGAACGTGTCGAGCCGCTTCTCGGCCTCGCCGGCTCCGCCCATCAGCTCGAAGAGCGCCTCGGGGTGCTGCTGGCCGAGCCACTGGTACTGCCAGGCAGTGCCTTCCTTGAAGCCCTTGCCGTTCACGACCGCGTCGGTCGGTACGAAACTGCCGTCAGCCGCGCGGACATGGGGGAATCCGACATAGCCCTTGGACTCGATGTCCGGATTCCATATGTGCGCGAACTCGTCGCAGCGCGGGCGAAGGGCATCCGCCTCTTCGAACTTGCCGAGACCGATGGCCATCGTGCCGAGCGTGCAGTCCGCCAGCGAGTATTCGAGACCGATGGAAGCGGCCTCGTTCGGACTGAGCTCGGCCGGAATATAGCCCTTGGACAGATACTGCGGGTTGAATTCCCGTGCCTTGATGTTCGTCGCCGGTGGCGGAACCTCGTTGACGTTCTTCCACAGCGCAGCGAAGAGCTTTTCCGAGAGTTTGTCGTCGAGCAGGCCGCGCGAATACAGAGTGACGATGAACGGCGTTACGGGGTCACCGCTGGTGGCATTCGTCTCAGCCTGGCCGAGCGACCATCGGGGCACCCATCCGCCCTGCTCGTAGATTGCCAGGATCGACCGGGCGATATCCGTCGCGCGTTTCGGTTCGAGAAGCGCGATGAGCTGATTCTGGGACCTGTACGTATCCCACATCGAGAGCATCTGGTAGTAGTCCTCGCCCCGCGCGACCTTGTGCAGCTTGCCGTCGAAGCCCCGGTAGGTGCCGTCCGCGTCCTGACCCACCGACGGGTGCAGCAGCCCGTGGTACAGCTCGGTGTAGAAGGTCTTCAGATCCTCGGTCGAGTCGCTGGAGACCCGGACGCTCTGGAGCTGCTTCTTCCACGCCTCGTGAGCGTCGTCGCGCACCGTGTCGAAGGACTTCAGCTTCCCTCCGGGCTTCGAGCCCTTGGTCAGCTCGGCGACGCGGTTCTTCTCCGCGCCCTCGACCGAGGTGTAGGAGACGCCGGTGTGGGTGACGACCGGGGCCCTGCCGCCTGGCGCGAAGGAGACCACGGCGCCGCCGGTGGCAGCAGTACGCCCGGCGACCGGGACCTTCTCGCCGCGGTTCCAGGTGGCGACCTCGGCGATCGGCTCGGAGAGGGTCATGCTGAAGTGCAGGGTGTAACGGCTCGGCCGGTTGGGCCCGCAGAAGGAGCCGCTCGTCACCGACCCCTGGATCTTGTTGCCGACGACCTTCACATCGCTGGCGAACGTCTGCCCCCAAACGTCCGTGACATTGACGATCAGTTTGCGGTCCTGCTCACCCTCGTCGTAGGTGAAGCGGTCCACGCCGGTGCGGGTTGTCGAGGTCAACTCGGCGCGGATGTTGTGCTTTTCCAGCGTCACGCCGTAGTAGCCCGGCTTCGTCACTTCGGTGTCGTGACTGAATTTGGACATGTTCGCCGTGAGGGATGTGTCGGTCACGTCGCCCACGGTCGGCATGACCCGGATCCAACTGCCCGCGGGACATCCGATACCGGAGAGATGCACCTGGCTGAAGCCGGTCAGAGTGGTGGCTTCGTAGTTGTAGGCGGCATTTCCCACATTAGTGTCCGGGCTGTTCTGCACCATCCCGAACGGCATTGCTGCTCCGGGGAACGTCATTCCCGAAGTGGTGGTACCTACTTGCGGATTGACGTAGACAGTCGGATCCGAGACCAAACGCGGCACGGCGCCGGCGGCGGGAGCGCCCAGCATGCCCGCCGCTACTGCCGTTGCGATCGCTCCCACTGCCGTGCGCCAGCGAGTGCCGAATCTAGGCATGTTCGATGCCTCCCGGTTGACAACGTTGTCGTACAGCAGCTCGGATGCTTACAGTTGGTGTGACCCAAGTCAAGAGAGTGGACCGAAGCGGGCCCCGGCTTCGACATCCATGCGCACCACGCCCGCTCGACGCGGACTCGGGACGCCTGTAGCTACGCCCGGCGTTCTCCGCATAGGCGAAGCAAAACAGACCTCACCAGGCCGACTTGACCCGCCGGATGAACACCAGCCTCGCGCACCGCACGGAGCTCGCCGCCATCGCACACAGTCCGGCCCCGGGAGGGCTGCCGCGCCCGCGGCGTCGGTACGGACGCCACCGCGTCGGCTGGCTACCAGGAGCTACGTGACCGGATGCGCGCGGGATCCGTGGACACCACGTACTTACGGGCGCTGCGCCGGGCGCGGGAGGAACGGGCCGGCAGGCGTCCGCTGCCGACATGAGCTTCCTTCACTTGGAGCGCCCGCAGCAGGGCCGCGGCGTCGTCAGCCACCATGGGTACCGATAGCGGCCGCTCAGGCAGTGGCGTGCGTCCCGCCCACCCCGGCTGTCGAAGGCGATGAGCCGGTAACGATCGGAGGGCCCGTCGAGCTGTGGCTGCCAGGCCTCGGCGGGATCGCTCAGCCCGGCGATCAGCAACACATCGGGCCCTCGGTCTCGGCGCTCGACCCAGATCCGGGCCCCGTCGGCGTCGACCCGTTCGCCTATGACATGCACCTCCACCTCCATGGTCCGGTCTCGGCGCCCTGGCTGCCACGGCGCCGCCGAAGGAGCGCCAGGAGCTGACCCGGCGCGCGGCTGGGCCGATGCCGTAGAGCGCCTCAACCGGCTGCGACACCTCCACCGCACTTTATCGAACTGATACTCGAGTATGCGGGTCGAAGCCTCCCCGTACCTCGGTGGGCGCTGAGTGGGCGTGCACGCCAAGCCAGAGTGGCCTCACGGTCGCAGCACGCGCGGCGGCCGGACGCCGCTAGGAGGGGGCCCTCTCAGGCAGCCGAGTCGCCGGCTGCCGGGCTCGCGACTGCTTATATCTGCGGAAGCGGCCCTTGGAGGGAGACGATGGGGGAG
>NZ_JBSFMS010000106.1:0-25715 GCF_053599675.1 Streptomyces sp. NPDC000880
GTCGAGGCGTTCGAGCACCAGCGACGCGTCCCGGCTGTGCGGCCCTGAGTGGTGCGCCACCTCGTCGTACGCGACGAGGTCGGCGTAGACGGCGGCTTGCGGCCGGACTCGCTCGGCTAAAGGGTGTCGACGAAAGCCGCGAAGGTGGCGGGGGCGAGGGCGAGGGCGGGGCCTGAAGGATTCTTCGAGTCGCGTACGGCGACGGTGTGGAGGGTCTCGGCGACCTCGATGCACGAGCCGCCCTGGTCACCGCTGTAGCTGGACTTGCGCCAGGCGGCGCCGTTGAGAGGGGCGCATTCCACGCAGGACCCGCCGGTGTCGGTGCTGTAGCTCGACTTACGCCACTGGGCGCCGGTCAGCTCAAGGGTGCTCCCCATAGCGTTCCTCCATCGTGCGCCGGATGAGTTCCGCCGAGTCCCTGATGGACAGGGCGGCGGCCTGGAGGTGATCGTAACGGAGCGAACGGGCCCCGAACTCATCCGGGTTAGCGCTTGGATGCCCGGCCTCGTAGCCCTCGCTATAGACGATTGCTGGGTCGCTGACGAATCGGAAGAGGTCGAAGGAACCCGGCAATCCAGCATGGGACCCGACCTTGAACGGCAGCACCTGAATGTGCACCCGGGGGCTGGACTCGAAGCTCAACAAGTGGGCCAGTTGGTTCCGCATGACCTGCGTGCCTCCGATCTCCTGACGCAGCACCGTCTCGCCGAGAACCGCCCAGAGCACCGGCGGCTTCTCCTTCTCCAAGATGCGCTGCCGGGCCATCCGGGCGGCAGTTCGGTTGTCCAGGTCCCTCTGGTCCACGACGCCGAGCACAGCCCGCGCGTACGCCTCGGTCTGGAGCAGCCCGTGCACCAGTTGCGGTTGGAAGACGTAGATCTCACTGGCCCGGGCCTCAAGCTCCGCCACCTGCTGGAACCAGGCCGGGAGTTGGCTCCGGAGCACCAGCCCCAGCAGCCTCGTGAGCAACCCGCCCGTGCCGAGGGCGACATCCACACGCTCGCTGAACTCCGCCGTCGGCAGCTTCCGTGCCGTCTCGATCTGGCCGACCAGCGACCCCGTGTAGTTGATGATCCCGCCGAGCTGCTTCTGCGTAAGCCCCGCCGCCTCGCGGTATCGCCGCAGCTCATACCCGTAATAGTCCAGCGGCGACGCGCTCGGGTCGAGCACGTTGATGTGGGTCATGGCGGGCATCCCCTCGTTCAACTCCGCCAACGGCAGCGCACGTTGTATCCGGTGCGTAGCCGAGAGTAGTCAACGCACTCCACGCTCGTACCGTGAACGAAGACATCTCCCAGTACGGCATGCGTTTCACCGTCGGCGAGCACTCCGCACGGCACGTCCGGCGGATCGTCCGCAGCTACCTCGGCGTATGGGGCATGCCCGAACTGACCGACGCCGCCGAGCTGGCCGTGACCGAGCTGCTCGCCAACGTCGTACGCCATGTGCCCGACCGGCACTGCGGGTTGCTGATCCTGCGGCATCCGGGAGGCCTACGGGTCGAGGTCACCGACCGCGCGCCCGGGCTACCGCTCGCCCGCGACGCGGGCGCGGACGAGGAGTCGGGCAGAGGGCTCGCTCTGCTGGATGCCGTGGTGGACAAGTGGGGCGTGGAAACAAGCCTCGGGCCAGGCAAAACGGTGTGGTTCGAGGTGGCCCGGTAGCCATCGGCAGCCTCCGCCGCGACCGGGTTCGCTGTGCTTCTGGCAGGGCCGCCCTCTGGCGTTCGATGGTCGCGGCTCCAGGCTGGGCGTCAAGGGCGCTCCTTCGTCGCGTCGCTGCGCGATGGGCTGCGCCCACCCTTGCCCCCCACCCCTCCACCGCTGAAAGGCGATTGGGAGGGCGGCCCGGGGGGGAAGGTCGGCGCGGAGCGGCCGAGGGTCGCTCCGCCGTTGGCGTCTGCGGCACGGTGGTGAGTGCGCGGCCGTGGCATGGGGCGGTGGCGGGCCCGCTCAGCGAGTGTCGGCCGTGGTGCGGCTGCGGTTCAGGACCTCGCTCCGCTGTGTGGGTCGCGGAGGCGGTGCGGGTGCGACGAGTGGTGCGCGCGTGCCTGATGAGGCGGCCTCAGGTCCGATCCTGTACCGAAAGTCCAACCAGGTTGGAATCCCGGTACAAGACTTGGCCGCATGCACCGGCGAGTACCGGGAGTCCAAGGGTGCGGGCACAACCCGTACTCCCTGGGGCGCGCGTGCTACTTGGGCGCGGCGGGACCGCGGTCGCGCATGCTACTTGGGCACCGCCGGGACCGCGGTTTCGACATGCGCCCGCGCCGGCGGCACCGCGCCCCGGGGCACCAGGAGATCGCGCCGACCGGCCAGTACGTACGTGAGGCCGAAGCCCGCGCCCACCACCGCCGCGCCACCCGCCGCGTCGAGTACCCAGTGGTTCGCGGTGGCGACGATCGCGCAGACGGTGAAGAGCGGGTGGAGCAGGCCGAGGAGCTTCATCCACAGCTTGGGGGCGAGGATGAAGACGACCAGGCCGCACCAGAGGGACCAGCCGAAGTGCAGCGAAGGCATGGCCGCGTACTGGTTGGCGACGGCGGTCATCGCGCCGTAGTCCGGGTTGGCGAGGTCCTGCGGGCCGTGGAGCGTATCGATGAAGCCCATGCCGGGCATCAGTCGCGGCGGGGCCAGCGGGTAGAGCCAGAAGCCGAGGAGCGCGAGGACCGTCGCGAAGGCGAGCGAGGAGCGTGCCCAGCGGTAGTCGGCGGGGCGGCGGACGTAGAGGACGCCGAGAATGGCCAGCGGGACCACGAAGTGGAAGGACGTGTAGTAGAAGTCGAAGAAGGCTTCGGCCCATTTCGCGTTCACCACCGCGTGGTTGACCCAGTGCTCGATGTCGAGGCCGAGAGCCCGCTCGACGGAGATGATCTGGCGGCCGTGCTCCTCGGCTGCGGCGACGCCACCGGTCGCGGCGGCGCGGATGTGCGAGTAGACGGAGTAGCCGACCCGTATCACCAGGAGTTCGAGGAGCAGGTTGGGGCGGCTGAGGACGCGCCGCCAGAAGGGCAGCAGCGGCACCCGGGCCCAGCGGGCCGGGGCGGGCCCTGCGTACTGGGTCGGGACGGGCCGGCGGAAGTACGGCGAGGTGCGCGGCAGGAAGGGCACCGCGCAGGCCGCGGCGAGGGCGGCGATCAGCAGGACATTGTCGCGTACGGGGTGGAGCACCGCCATGTTGGGCAGCAGCATCTTCCCCGGCAGGGTCATCGCCAGGATGATCAGGACCGGCCAGAGCATGCGGTCACAGGCGCGCTTCCCGACGCGGCCGGCGACGGCGAGGAGCACCCACAGAAGCTGGTGCTGCCAGGCGGTGGGCGAGACGGCGACGGCGACGCAGCCCGTGAGGGCGACGGCGAGGAGGAGTTGGCCGTCCTGGGCGTAACGGACTGCGCGGCGCAGGCCGAACCAGCAGACGACGGCGGCGAGGGCGACGTACAGGGCGATCTCGAGCGGGCCCTCGAGGCCGAAGCGGAGCAGTGCGCCGTGCAGGGACTGGTTGGCGAGGCTGTCCGGGCGAGCGCCGAGGGCCGCGCCCGCGACATAGTGCACCCAGTAGGCCCGGGAGTCGCTGGGCAGGGCGGCCCAGGCGAGCGCCGAGAGGGTGGCGAAGGTGCCTGCCGAGGTGACGGCGGCGCTTCTTCGGCCGGTGAACCAGAGCAGTGGCGCGAAGAGGAGGACGGTGGGCTGAAGGGCGGCGCCGAGGCCGATCAGTATCCCGGAGGGTCTCTCCCCGCGCGCGGCGTAGCAGCCGAGGAGGACGAGCAGTACCGGGATGGTGCTGGTCTGGCCGAGGTGGAAGCTGTTGCGTACGGGCAGCGAGAGCATCAGCAGGCTGATGGCGATGGGCGCGGCGAGCAGGCTGCTGCGGCGCGAGACCGGGCCGGGCAGGGCGCGGGCGACGACCAGGCCTATGCCGACGACGAGCAGGAGCGTGCCGAAGGTCCAGGCGACGCCGAGGCTCTGCTCGGCGGAGCGGGCGAGTGGCTTGAGCACGAGTCCGGCGAAGGGCGTACCGGTGAACTTGTCGGTGTCGTACAGCGAGCCCTTCACATGCAGGACGCCGTTCTCGCCGATCCAGGTCTCCAGGTCGGTCAGCCGCTCACCGGGCGGCTGCCGGAGCACCGCCGCCGTCTGTCGTATCGCGAGTACGGCGGCTACCACCCAGAGGGCGGCCCTGGCCGCGCCCATCCTGGTGTCCGTCGTCGCGCTCCCGCGCACGCCGTGCTCCGCGTTCGCCACGTCGCGCCGCGCCCCCCTACGTTCCGCGTTGCTGGTTCACAGAGCCTCGCGTCGCTCCATGAAGGAGACTCAGGCAACCCCCTATTTGCCTGACTGTCACCCCGTTTTGGCTGAATATCTCTTGGGACGCCACCGGAACCGGGAGATCCGCAGCGCCGTCACGGGAGGCGTGCGGGGGAACATACAAGATCGGAGTCATGGCACATGCCGACTCGCAACCGGCAGAACGTGCTGGTGGCGGGAGCGCTGTCGCGCACAGGGCACGGCGGCGCAGGCCGGTTCTGCCGCCGCCGGTTCACATGCCGCCGCCGGACGCTTGAAATAGGTTGGGGCGTATGACCCAGGAGCACCTCCAGGACCAGTGGACTGCCGTCGACAGCTATGTCACCGACCACCTCGCGCCCGCCAGCGAAGCACTGACCGCAGCCCTCGCGGCGAGCGAAGCGGCCGGTCTCCCGCCCATCCAGGTCGCGCCGAACCAGGGCAAGCTGCTGTATCTCCTGGCACAGCTGCAGGGCGCGCGCACGGTCCTCGAAATCGGCACGCTGGGCGGGTACAGCACGATCTGGCTGGCCAGAGCGCTGCCGGAGAACGGCAGGCTGATCTCCCTCGAATACAACCCGGCCCACGCGGAGGTGGCCCGCGCGAACCTCGCCCACGCGGGCCTCGACAAGATCGCCGAGGTCCGGACGGGCGCGGCACTGGAGACACTGCCGAAGCTGGCGACGGAGCCGGGCGCGGGCCCGTTCGACCTGGTCTTCATCGACGCGGACAAGCAGAACAACCCGCAGTACGTCCAGTGGGCGCTCAAGCTCAGCCGGCTCGGCAGCGTGATCATCGTCGACAACGCGATCCGGGGCGGCGCTGTGGTGGACGCGGAGAGCACGGACCCGGCGATCGTCGGCACACGGCGGATGTATGAGCTGGTGGCACAGGAGCCACGGCTGGACGCGACGGCGGTCCAGACGGTGGGCGCCAAGGGATACGACGGGTTCCTGCTGGCGCGTGTGGTGGCCTGAGGAGCGGCCGGCGGGCGTATTCCGTAGGGCAGGACGGCGGCCCACCGCGGCCCGTTGGCGACGAGCGAGGGACCCTCGGGGGAGGTAGCCGCTGCCGTACCAATGCGGACTGCGGGAGCGCCACTTCGGGTACGCCGCTGCCGGAGATCCGTCGCTGCGACGGGACTTGATGTACGGCGGTCCCCAGCGGATCCGAGTTGCGCGGTCGGTTCGCCAGTGAGAGCCCGGCGGACCGCATCTTCCCCTTCCCCGCAGGGAGTGCCTGCGCAATGCCCTACGCGCCGGACGACGGGTTGAGTGCCTTTCAGCGCCGGCCGGATTTGCCCTGGCAAAGCTTCCGCAGCGCGTCTGGAAGCCCGTCCCTGCGGGGTCCACATGAGGGCGCGACCTCCAGCAACGTATCCCCGGATCGTGAACGGCCGCGGCTGCGCGACGACTTGGCGGAAGGCACACAGTCGGACGGCGAGTTTCTCGGGCCGGCCGCCGTTCGACATTTTCGGTCATGGGGCCACTGACCTTCGTTCCTGTCGTGTCACTTACTGCCCAGTACGTTGTGGACACATCGCGGTAGCCAGGACGACATCGCCCACATGCTGCGGAAACGTTGGCGAGACGCGCCTGATACCCCACTCGGCGGTAACCGGAAAACACTGCTCCCGGGCAAGGAAATCTCGGGCTAACCCTTGACGAGGGCGAAAATTTGGAGAGACTCAGTCAACATTAACGACGACCCAAAAATCCCCCTCCCCAGGCTTGGAGGCCTGCCATGGAGTCTCGACTGCTCAGATCCGTGACCATGGTCCTGGCTGCGGCCACTACCCTCCTCGCGGCTTGCGCCCCACCCGGCAACGCCGGCAACACCCCTTCTGCCGACGGCCCGATCCGGGTGGGTTTGCTCGCCAGCCTCACCGGGGTCGCCGCCGGTCCCGCCGGCGACATGCGGAAGGGATTCGAGTTGTTCTGGGACCAGAACAACAACCGGGTGGGCGACCGCGACATCGAAATAGTCGTCGGGGACGACGAAGGCAAGCCCAACGTCGGCCTCTCCGTCGCCGGCCGCCTGGTTGAGCGGGATCAGGTGAACGTGATGGTCGGACCGCACCTGGCGAGCGTCGGCTCGGCGGTCGGCGAGTACCTCGGTACCAAAGACATCCCGATGATCTACCCGATCCCCGCCAGCGGCGAGTTCCTGAAGAACCGGATCGACACCATGTTGCTGGCCGGCGGTGTCGCGGCGCAGTTCACCCACCCTCTCGGCAAGTTGGCCGCTCAGCAGGGCAAACTCCGCGCCCTCACCATCTCCTCCGACTACACCTTCGGCCATGAGATAGCGGGCGGGTTCACCGACACCTTCACCGACTACGGCGGCAAGGTCGTCAAGCAACTGTGGACACCGCTGGGTACCACCGACTACGGCCCCTTCGTCTCCGAGATCGCCACGGGTGACTACGACGTGGTCTTCAACGGACTACAGGCCAACGACTCGGTCGTTTTCATGAAGGCGTGGGACAACTTCGGTCTGTCCAAGAAGGGGCCGATGATGGTCGGCGCCCCCTCGACGATCGACCAGTCGCTGATCCGGTCGATGGGACCGGCCGCGGAGGGCACCGTATCAATGGGCCACTTCGCCGAAGGCCGCACGACTGGTGAGACCGCACGCTTCGTCAGCGCGTTCGAGAAGAAGTTTGACCAGCTGCCGGGTTACTACGCGGCATCCGGATACTTCGGCGCGCAACTCGTGGCCGCAGCACTGGAAAAGCTCGGCGGCAAGATTCCGGACGCCAAGAGTTTCATCAAGGCAGCAGGATCGATCTCCCTGCCGGACTCGGTCTTCGGCCCGGTTTCGATGGATGAGAACGGCAACATCAAGTTGGACGGCTACCTGCGCAAAGTCGAGAAACGTGCGGACGGTTCCTACTGGAACGTCGTGACTGATGTCATTCCCTCGGTTTCCACTTCGTTCGAGTACGACTACGACGCGTTCCTCTCCCAGCCGACCTACAACCGGGACTACCAAGGCGCCGACTGGCCTGCCTCGTGCGACGCATATGTCGCCAAATGCCCGTTGGGACGATGACCATGAGCACGCAGGAACCGGCGATCGCGCTGCGCGCCGCCACGAAGCGGTTCGGCGGAGTCGTCGCGGTCGACTCCGTGGCCCTGGAGATCCGGCCCGGTGAACGGGTCGGTCTCATCGGCCCCAACGGGGCCGGCAAGACCACCGTCGTCAAGTTGATGACCGGCGAGGAACGGGTCAGTGACGGCCGGGTCGAACTGCTCGGCCGGGACGTCACCGCGAAACCCGTCCACATTCGTGCTCGCCGTGGACTCGGCCGGTCCTTCCAGATCACCGAACTGTGCTTCGAACTGTCCGTGCGTGAGAACCTGCTGCTGGCCGCGAACAGCGGGAAGCACGACGAAACATGGCGGGAGACCGCCGATCGGTTCAACCTTCTCCCACTCCTCGGCAAGCCAGTACGGAACATCGGCTACGGGGAGCAGCGGCGCCTGGAGATGGCCATGGCGCTGGTGCGGGACCCGCGCGTCCTGCTGTTCGACGAACCCGCCGCCGGCCTCGACGCCGAGGACCGGACGGCCGTTCGGGAGGCGATCTGCGCGCTGTCGCGGGATCTCGCGTTGCTGATCATCGATCACGACGTGGACCTGATTCTCAGCATCAGCGACCGCATCGTCTGTATGGCGAACGGCAAGGTCATCGCCGACGGGACCCCGGACGAGGTCATCGGCGACGAGCAGGTGCAGCGAAGCTATCTCGGCACTGCAGCGGGTGGAGAGAGGGCCGCCTGATGCTCACACTGAAGTCTGTCTGCGCGTCCTACGGGACCGCTGAGACCTTGCGAGACGTGACGTTCTCGGTCGCCGAGGGCGAGGCGGTGGCATTGCTCGGGCGCAACGGGATGGGCAAGACGAGCACCCTGCGGGTGCTCATGGGAATGCACGGCCCCGCGCTCGTGTCCGGCGAGATCACCTTCGCGGGTGCGGCACTGAGCAGCCGCCCGGCCTACGAGGTAGCTCGCCACGGGCTGGGCTACGTGCCGCAGGGCCGGCGGATCTTCGGCTCGTTGACGGTGCTGGAGAACCTGCGCATCGCGCAGCGCGCTGCCCGGGACAGCCGTCCGTGGACGGTGGAACGGGTGTATGAGCTCTTTCCCCACCTGCGGCGTCGGCGTGGTGTGCTCGGCAGCCGGCTGTCGGGCGGTGAGCAGCAGATGCTGGCCATCGGCCGGGCCCTGATGACCAACCCCGCGGTACTCGTGCTCGACGAACCGTCCGAGGGACTGGCGCCGGCGATGGTCCAGGAGGTCGTCGCGGCGGTGGTGGAACTCCACCGCGAGGGCATGACGGTACTCATCGCGGAGCAGAACCTCGCACTCGCCGCCGAGGTGGCGGGCCGGTTCGTGGTGCTGGAGAACGGGGCCGTCGCGGCCGACACCGAGCGGGAAAGCTTCCTCGCCGACCCCGCGCTGCAGGCACAGCTGCTCGGTGTCGGTGTCGGCCCGGCCGACCGGCCACAACCGCCCCAGCGGGCAGGGCAGTAGGAGGACGCGTGCAGATCGGTCAGACAATCCTCAACGGGCTCACCTACAGCGGTCTGCTGTTCCTGGTGAGTAGCGGCTTCACGGTCATGTTCGGACTCATGCGCGTCCTCAACCTCGCGCACGGAGCTTTCTATCTCTGGGGTTCCTACCTCGGTCTGGTGGTGGTCCGCGCCACGGGGTCCTTCCTGGCCGGCATTCTCGTCGCAGGTGTCGCCATTGCTGTGCTCGGGCTGCTGACCGAGGTCGCCCTGTTCCGCCGCGTGCGCGGGAATCCGGTGTCCGAAGTGCTGCTCACGCTGGGTCTCGGGTTCGTCCTCGGTGACCTCGCGCTGGCCTTCTTCGGTGGCAATCCGGAACAGATCGCAGTCCCGGAGATCATCGGCGGCAGCCAGGACCTGTTCGGCATCACCTTCCCGCGCTACCGGCTGATGCTGCTCGCGGTGGCGGTGGTCCTGTTCCTGGCGCTGCGCCTCACCCTGGTCGGGACGCGGCTCGGCGCGCTCATCCGGGCGGGTGTCGACGACGCCGAGATGCTCGAGGGGCTCGGCACCAACATCAACCGACTGGCGACGGGAGTGTTCGTCGTCAGCGCTGCGCTGGTCGGTGTCACCGGCGTGCTCGGGGGCGCCTTCCTGGGTGTGCACCCGGGCGGCGACATCGAGATCCTGGTCCTCGCTGTGGTCGTGGTGATCATCGGGGGGCTCGGCAGTCTGGACGGGGCCGCCATCGGCAGCGTCCTCATCGGACTCCTCGTCAGCTTCGGCAGCGTGCTCGCACCGGAGTTCCTCTACTTCATCATCTTCGCCCCGGTGATTCTGCTGCTGTTCTTCCGCCCGCGCGGGCTGCTGGGGGTGGCGAACTCATGACTTCGATCCCGAAGGGAGCCGCGGTGAGCGCACCGGGAAGGCTCAAGTCCGCCCTGATTCCGGTCGCCGCGATGCTGGCCGCACTGCTGTTGCTGACGTCTCTGCCCTACCTCTTGCAGGCCTACGGCGTCGGGCTCGTCACCGAGACCCTCATCATCGGCCTGTGGGCGGTGAGCCTGAACGTCCTCGCCGGCCAGACCGGCCTGATCTCCCTCGGCCACGCCTCCACCCTCGGCACGAGCTCCTACGTGCTGGCTTTGCTGCAGCGAGACCTGGAATGGTCGTTCTTCCAGGCCGCGCCCGTAGCCGTCGCCGCAGCGGTGGCCATTTCGGTGCTCTTCGCGCTGACGGCGGCGCGTTCCGCCGGTGTGTACTTCATCCTGGTCACCCTGGCGCAAGGGATGCTGGTGTGGGGCGTGGTCCAGCGCTGGTCGTCGATCACCGGCGGCGACGACGGAATGCGCGGCATCGAGCGGCCGGAAGCCTTCTCGGACTACTACAGCTACTACTGGTTCGCGCTGTGGATCGTCGGCGCGTCCTTGATCGCACTGCTGCTGATTCAGCGTTCGAAGATCGGTTTGCGGCTGCGGGGAATCCGGGACAGCCCCAAGCGGATGGCCGCGCTCGGCTACTCGGTGGGCACTCAGCGTCTGGTGGCGTTCTGCATATCCGGGTTCTTCGCTGGCGTCGCGGGAGTGCTGTACGCGGGGCACGTCCAGTTCATCAGCCCGACCACGGTGTACGTGACACAGTCGGTCGAGGGACTGCTCATGGTGATCCTGGGCGGGATCAACAGCTTCTTCGGTCCGCTGATCGGCGCCATCATCGTCCTATTCGGTCGGGCAGGGCTGTCGCTGTATACCGAACGGTGGCTCACGATCATGGGAGCCATCCTGATCCTGGTGGTCCTGTTCGGACATGACGGCATCGCGGGCCGCGCGGGCGCCCTCTTCCGGGCGATCCGGCGCCGCGTGGCGGGAGGGGCCGAATGAGCCTGCGCCTGGAGGAACTTGACACCCCCGCCCTTGTCATCGATGCCGATCGCCTGGAGCGCAACCTCCGGCAGGTGCAGCAGATGGTCGCGGGGACGGGAGTGCGGCTGCGTCCGCACATCAAGTCGCACAAGCTTCCGGAGGTGGCCAGGCGGCAGCTGGAGCTGGGGGCGATCGGCCTGACCACCGCCAAATTGGCTGAGGCGGAAGCCATGGCCGCCGCGGGCCTGGACGACCTTTTCATCTGCTATCCGCTGGTCGGCCGCGCGAAGACCGACCGTCTGCGCCGGCTCGCCCGTGACCGCAGGGTGATGACCGCGGTGGACACCCTCGCCGGCGCCGCCGCGCTGGACGCGGCATTCGCGGCAGAGGAGCGTCCTCTCCCCGTACTGGTGAAGGTCGACGCCGGGTTCTCCCGAGTCGGCGCCGGAGCGGCCGATGCCGTCGAGTTGTGCCGGCGGGTCGCGACGATGAAGGGTCTGGTGCTGCGCGGGCTGTGCATCCATGAGGGTTCCACCTATGCCGAGCCGGACACCCGTCGCCGGAACCAGCTCGCCGCCACGCAAGCTCGCGAGCTGGTCGCGATCGCCGAGCAGGTCCGCGCGCTCGGGATCGCCATCGACATTGTGAGCGCGGGCTCGACTCCAGGCCTGGCCGGTTGCCTCGGCGTCGAGGGGCTGACGGAGCTACGCCCCGGCAACTACGTCTTCTACGACGCAATCCAGGTCGGGCTGGGGGTGGCGGCTCCCGAAGAGTGCGCGCTCACGGTCCTGACCACGGTGGTGAGCACCGCGCGGCCGTCCGGAGCCATCTGTGACGCGGGGTCAAAAGCCCTGTCGCTGGACAGGGGCGCCCACGGTCTGAACATCGCCGAAACGTACGGCACGATCGTCGGTCGTCAAGGGCTCTGTCTGCAAAGACTTTCGGAGGAGCACGGCTGGCTGGCGGACGTCTCCGACGGCGGTTGCGCGGTCGGAGACGTCCTCCGTGTGATTCCCAACCACGCCTGCGCCGTCGTCAACAACTTCGACCACGTCTGGGTCGCCGAGGGCGACAAAATCGTGGACCGCTGGCCGATCACCGCTCGGGGCGCCGTCACGTGAGGACATCATGAACGAGAAGACACCGGCCGTGGGGTTCTGCGGGCTCGGCACGATGGGATTGCCGATGGCCGCCAATCTCGCACGGGCACTGGGTGACCTGCAGGTCTGGAACAGAAGCCCCGGTCGCATCGGGGAACTGGATCCCGGGACGATCACCGTCCACGACACTCCCGCGTCGCTCGCGCGCAGCGCGGACACGATCGTGCTGATGCTCTGGGACGGCACGGCAGTCGACGAGGTCCTGTTCGGGCCGGACGGGATCGCGGCCGCCGCGCGACCCGGCACCCTGGTCACCGATATGTCGACGAGTTCCCCGGGTGCCGCGCGGGAGATCAGCTGTCGGCTGGCCGAGCGAGGCATCCGGTATGTCGACGCACCGGTCACCGGCGCTCGCGCGCGGGCCGAGAACGGCACGCTGGTGATCATGGCCGGGGGTAGTGAAGCGGACGTGGCGGAGGCCAGGCAGATCACCGCCCCCATGGCCCAAACCCTGCGGCACGTCGGCCCGGTGGGCTCCGGCCAGTTGCTGAAACTCGCGAACAACGTGCTGGGTTTCCTCAACATCTCCGCAGTCGCCGAAGCGCTGGCGCTGGTGCGCGCGCACGGGGCGGATCCGCAGCAGGCGGTCGAGTTGTTCCTGGGCGGGACAGGCCGCTCGCTGGCGCTCGAGTTGTACGGGCCGTGGCTGGCCGAGCAGCGGTTCGACGTCGGCGTAGCCGCCACGGTCGCTCATAAGGACCTTGGCGAGGCGCTCGCCACCGCGGCCGAGGCGGGGTGTCGGCTACCGGGAACCGCCGCCCTCCAACAGTCTTACGCCGACCTGCTCGGCAGTACCGATGACGACTGGGTGGCCTGCCATGCGATCTTCGGCCAGTTGCTGAGCGGAGAGGCGAACGGTGCTTGATCTCATCGTCAAGGGTGGCTCCGTGCACGATGGCTCGGGGACACCGGGAAGGCGCGCGGATGTCGGCGTCCTGGGCGGCCTGGTGGTGGAAATCGGAGACCTCAATTCCGAATCGGCCCACCACGTCGTGGATGCTGCCGGCCACGTGGTGTCGCCCGGTTTCGTGGACGTGCACACCCACGGTGATCTCCTCGGCTTCCCCGGCTGGCGGGAGGAGGACGTGCTGCTGGCCGCGGTCCGTCAGGGGGTCACGACCCATATCGTCGGAAACTGCGGGTTCAGCGTCTTCCCGCATGGATCCGACGCACGAGACGTGCACACCCACGTCGAATCACTGTTGAGCAGGCAACCCCGGGTCTGGCCCTCCCTCGACGCGTATCGCCGGTCGGCCGAGCCCGGCTTCGTCATCAACACCGCCAGCCTGGTCGGCCACGGCAGCGCGCGGGCTGCGGTCGGCGCGGTCGACGGCAACGTCACCGGACCACTGCTCGATCAGTTGGCCGGATACGTGGACCAGGCGCTGCGGCAGGGGGCCGTGGGGTTGTCCTCCGGACTGATCTACTCCCCGGGGATCTACTCCGACACCGAAGAACTGGTGGCCGCCGCACGTCCGTTGCGAGCCTACGGTCGACCCTACGTGACGCATGTGCGGGGTGAGACGGACATGATCGTGGAGGCCGTGACGGAGGCGATCACGGTCGCCGAGCAGGCCGGGGTGGGCCTGCACCTGTCGCACCACAAGATCGCGGGAGCGGCCAACTGGGGCCGCAGCCGGGAAACCCTCGAGCTGATCGCGGAGAAGAACGCCGCCGGCCAGGACATCACCCTGGATGTCTATCCCTACACCGCCAGCAGCACCTCACTGCACAGTGTGCTGCCGCTCTTCGCGCAGGCAGGCGGGTTCCCGAACATGCTGCGGGCCATCGCGGACGCCGACATACGGGAACGTATCCGGCGGGTGATCGTGACCGAGCCGGACGGCTGGGAGAACATGGCGCGCGCCGCAGGCTGGACGGGCATCCGGATCGCCAGGGCGCCGGGCCAGGAGTGGGCGCACGGGCTCACGCTGCAGGATGTCGCGGGCCGGCTGGGCGGCGACGGCCTGGAGGCGCTGTTCGAACTCCAGCTCCTGACCGGGGAACCGATCACCGCCGTCCTCGACGTGCTCGATGAGGCCGATGTGGAACGTGTCATCGCCGCGCCCGGCGTGATGATCGGTTCCGACGGGATCCCGCTGCCCGGGAAGCCGCACCCGCGATGGGCCGGCAGCTTCGTCCGCATCCTCGGGGAGTACGTCCGCAAGCGGGGAGTGCTGGACCTGCCGGACGCCATCCACCGGATGTCCGGACTGCCGGCCGCGCGGTTCCGGCTGCCCGGGAGGGGCTTGCTGCGGCAGGGCTTCGCAGCGGACATCGTCGTATTCGACCCGGACGCGGTCGGCGACCGGGCCACTTTCGACGACCCGCTCGCCGAACCCACCGGTGTGCTCGCGGTGATCGTCAACGGCTCGCTCGTACTGGACGACGGCAGGTTCACCGGTGCGCGCGCGGGCCGTTTCCTGTCGGCCGAACACGAGGGCGCGACGACGGGAACGACCCGGTGAAGCCGCCACCGTTCCACTACCGCAAGCCGGATGAGCTGGACGAGGCGCTCGCGCTCCTCGCCCAGCCTGGCTCGGTCGCCCTCGCCGGTGGACAGGATCTCGTCCCCCTGCTGAACTCCCGCCAGGTTCGGCCGTCCACAGTCGTCGACCTCGCCGGTCTGGAACCGCTGCGGGGGATCACCGGCGGTGCGGAAGACGTCCGCATAGGCGCGCTGACGCGGCATCGCGACATTCTGGACTCACCTGTGGTCCGTGGCCGGCTCGGCCTGCTGCACCTCGCCGCCGGGCACATCGGTCATGGCGCGATCCGTAACCGGGGCACGTTCGGCGGGAGTTGCGCGAGTGCCCTGCCCGGTGCGGAACTCCCGACCGCGCTGGTCACGCTCGGCGCCTCGATGCACCTCGTGTCCGCCGAAGGCCGCCGTTCGCTGTCCGCCGCCGAGTTCTTCGGCGGGCAGCACAGGACAGCGTTGTGGCCGGGCGAGCTCGTCGAAACGGTGGCGGTTCCGGTACCGCCGGACGGCGCGAGCTGGTCTTTCGCAGAGCACACGCGCCGTGGAGCCTTCAAGTTCCCACTGATCAGCGTCGCGGTGCTGCGGACACCCGCGGCCGCCGCACGAATCGTCGTGGGTGGCGGTGTCATGGGCCCGGTCGCGGTCGAGGCGGACAGCACCGGAGCACTGCAGGAGCTGGCCGACCGGCTGGCGTTGGCCGACGAGCCCCAGGCCGGGCGGTTGTACAAGGCACGGATCGCGCGATCGCTGATCGAGCGCTGTTCGCGGAGCACGGAGGCGACGGACACGCCATGACAAGAGTTGACCGGAAGCACGAATCGTCGCCGGACGAACAGGACCTGGCCTGCACGGTGAACGGCGCACCGGTGCGGATGCCGATACCGGTTCGCAGGCTGCTCTCGGACCTGCTCCGCGAGGACCTCGGTCTCACTGCGCTGCAGTCGGGATGCGAGGACGGGGTCTGCGGGGCATGCACGGTCCTGCTCGACGGAGATCCGGTTCGTGCCTGCACGATGCTCGCGGTGCAAACCGACGGGCACGAAGTGGTGACCCTGGAAGGCCTGCAGGACGACCCGTTCGCGCGCGACGTCAAACGGGTCTTCTCGCAGGCGCACGCGCTGCAGTGCGGGTTTTGCACCTCGGGCATGGTGACGACGTTGGTCGCGTGCCGACGCGCCGGGTGCGACGACGGCGAGGAGGCATTGCACGAGCTCTCGGGAAACCTCTGCCGGTGCACCGGCTACCTCAACATCCGCCGGGCGGTGCGCACTCTGTGGCAGGAAGGAGAGGAGCAGCGATGACTGCCTTGATCCCCGGCCAAGCCCTTGGGCGGACGCCTGTTCCCGGTGGCATCGGAGAGTCCGTTGCCCGCCGGGAGGATCTCCGCCTGCTGGAGGGACACTCGACCTACCTCGGCGACCTGCGATTCGCGGACCTCGCCGAAGCGGTGTTCGTCCGTTCCGAGCATGCCCATGCGCGTATCCGGACGATCTCGACCGAGGCCGCGCTGGCCCAGCCCGGAGTCCTCGCGGTATTGACCGGGCATGAGCTGGCCGAGTGGGTGTCGCCGTTGCGGGTCGCGCCCAGGATCGACGGCCTGCATCCGATGTCGATGCCCCCGCTGGCCACCGACAAGGTGCTCTTCCACGGTGATCCCGTCGCCATCGTCGTCGCGACGGACCGCTACCTCGCCGAAGACGCGGCCGAACTTGTCGAGGTCGGCTACGAGCCGTTGCCGCCCGTACTGGACATGCGGGAAAGTCTCGCCGGAACCGCCCCGCTCGTGGATGAGTCGCTGCCGTCCAACGTGCTGTGCGATCAGTCATTCGTGAACGGAAATCCGCGGGCCGTGATCGACACGGCGGAGCACGTGCTGAAGGTCTCCTTCGCACAGCACCGGCAGACGCACGCTCCGCTGGAACCGCGAGGCTGCGTCGCGGTGTGGGATCGTTCGGGGCAGCACCTGACCATGCACACCGGGACACAGGTACCGGCCCCCTATCGCACGTCGATCGCCGGCCGGCTCGGCGTCGCCGAACACCAGGTGACGGTGGTCTGCCCGGACGTCGGCGGCTCGTTCGGGCAGAAGCTGGCCGCCTACCGCGAGGAGGCCGCCGTCGCTGCGCTCGCCGGGCGGCTCGGCCGGCCCGTGCGGTGGCGCGAAGACCGGCGGGAAAATCTGCTGAGCGCGCTGCACGCCCGCGAGGACGAGGTGGACCTGGAGGTCGCGTTCACTTCGGAGGGAGTCGTGCGGGCTGTGCGAGCCCACCTCCGGTCGGACTTCGGCGCCTACTCCTACTTCCCCGCCAACTACATGCTCCAGGTCATCGCCATGATGATCCCGGGCCCGTACCGGTTTCAGGACTTCGAGTACGACCTGAAGGTGTTGCTGAGCACCAAGTGCCCGGCCGGCCCGTACCGGGCGCCGATGGCCATGTGCACCTGGGTGACCGAAGGGATGATGGACGCCGTCGCCCACGCGCTGGGCAAGGACCCGGTGGCGGTGCGCGAGGCCAACATGCTCACCGAGAGCGAACTGCCGTACCAGAGTGCCGTCGGGCAGCTGTACGAGGACATCACACCGACCCGGACCTTCCGGCGCGGCATCGACGTCTTCGGGTACGAGCAGGCACGTGCTGAGCAGGCGAGGGCGCGAACCCAGGGACGGCTGGTCGGGATCGGCGTCGCCTCCGTCATCGAACCGACGACCTACGGCTCCGCCTTCTACAAACAGGCCGGCATTCCGGGCTCTGGACACGAGGCCGCGCTGGTGCGCATCGCGCCCAGCGGCGTGGTGTCCGTGTCGACCGGACTGATGGGATCGGGGCAGGGCTACGAGACGATGCTGGCCCAGGTGGTCAGCGAGGGGCTCGGTGTGCCCGCCGCGACCGTGCATGTGCTTCTCGGCAACACCGACGTCCCGCCCTACGGTATGGGCAGTCGCGGCAGCCGTGGCGCGACTGCCGGCGGTGGTGTCACCCTGCTCGCCGCACAGGACCTTCGGGACAAGCTCCTGCGGATCGCCGCCTACCGGCTCGGCACCGAAACCGGGCTCCTGACCGTGGTGGGGGGACAGATCCACCGGTTGACAGCCGCTGACACCGAGCCGACCGGTCTGACGGTGCGCGACATCGCCACCATCGCCTACCTGGATCCCCTGTCGCTCCCGCCGGGTATGGAGCCCGGGCTCGAGGTGCTCCGGGCTTACGATCCGCCGCCGATGACCTTCTCCAACTCTGTTCACCTGTGCCGGGTCGAAATCCTGCCTGAGCTGGGCACGGTGCGGATCTCCCGCTATGTCGTCGCCGAGGACGCCGGACAGCTGATCAACCCGATGATGGCCGAGGGACAGCTGCACGGAGCGCTCGCACTCGGGGTCGCGGGAACGTTGCAGGAACAGGTCGCCTACTCCCCGGACGGGCACAACCTCAGTGATTCCTTCCGCGACTATCCGCTCCTGGCCCTCGACGAGATGATCGACGAGCTCGAGCTCGTCCATTGCGGCACGCCGAACCGGCGGACACCGGGAGGTATGAAGGGAATGAGCGAGGGCGGCGTCATGGGCGGTATCGCCGCGCTGACTCTCGCGGTGCAGGATGCGCTGGGTGTGCGGGTCGATCAGCTGCCCCTGACCGGGGAACGGATCTGCCGGTTGCTCGACGACATCGCGGAGCGATCTGAATCGTGAAAGGAACGAACGTGTCGACCACAGCGCCCTTGTCTGGGCCCCTCTACATCGCTGGAATGGGAAAGATCGGATCGGCTCTCGCCTACCGGCTCCTGGACCTCGGTCATCAGGTCATTGCCGTCCCGCGCCGCGACCGGCAGTGGTGTGCGCCGTTCGTGGAACAGGGCGGGACGCTCGCGGACAGCGCGGGCGAAGCCATGCGCCGAGCGAACATCGCGATCATCGCAGTGCCGGACTTCGAGGCCATCTCGGAACTGTTGCTGCCGGACGGCGTACTGCGCAAGGAGGCAAGCACCCTGGAACTGATGGTGAATCACGCCACGATTCACCCCGCCGAGTCGCAGTCGCTCGGCACCGCTCTCGATTCGGCGAAGATTCCCTTCGTCGACGCGCCGGTCAGCGGCGGTCCCGCCAGGGCTCGCAGCGGGGACCTGACGATCGCGGCAAGTGGCACGCGGGAGGCCCAGGAGCTGGCCGGGGGCTACCTCGGCGCGGTGGCGTCACAGGTGTTCGACATGGGTGACGTGGGCCGGAGCCAGGTTGCCAAGCTCTGCAACAACATGATCAATGCGGTGGCCACGCTGGCCAACGGGGAGGCTCTGGCCGTCGGATCCGAGTACGGCTTGAGCATGGATCAGCTGCGGCAGTACGTACTGTCGTCCTCGGGCGCCAACTTTTCCATGGACAAGGTCCTGGACAAGACCACCCTGCGCGGGGTCTACGACGAGCCGCTGTTCGCACTCGCCCACATGTGCAAGGACCTCGAACTCCTGCGCCGGCTACGCAAGGAGGTCGCGGTGCGTGCCTGCGTGTCCGCGCTGGCCCAGGAGATCTTCGACTCCTACCGGGCGAGCGGGCACGGCGAAGACGACTACAGCATCGTGACGGAGGCGGGGCGGCCTCATCCATCAGGCCGGGGCTGACCGTGAGGGCCAAAGATCCGCCGGACACACCTCAACCGGCGTCATTGGCCAGCCGTTCCACCAACAGCCGCCACCGGTGCTGGGGGCGGCCCCGGCTGGGACCGCGCTCCGGTGGCAGCGGCCAGGCGAGATTCGCCTCGACCAGCACGTCGAGCACGCGGAGTGCGCTTCTCCTGGTCATCCCCAGGATCTCTGCCGCCTGATCCGCGGAGACGACGACGGGCGCATCGCCGTGGTCGTCTCCTGCGGTCGCCCGGGCCGACGCAAGCCGTACAAGGTAATCGTGGGCGCGGCCGTTGACCGGCACCGCGGTAGCGACTTTGGCGTCGCGGTCGCGACCGGGGAGTATCACGACACTCCCGTCGGGCTGGATGAGCCTGCCGTGGCCACCGCCCGTGTCGATGCACGCCCGCAGCGCCTGTCGCGCATTCTCCTCGGCTCGGAGCACGGTGTTCGCCAGGCCGATACCGACGGAAACATCGGCATGCAGCTCACGCTGGATCAGGTCGTAGAACGGGCATTCCTGGAAAGAGGCGCTGGCCTGCTCAAAGCTGCGCATGGTGCCTACGACGAGAAACAAGTGGTTCTCCACGGGGAAGACCAGCGCGTCGAGGTCTCGGACCGCGCGCAGCAACAACAGCTGCAGCGCGAGGTGCCCCTCCGTCTGATGCAGGTACCTGCTCTTCGTGGCAGCTGACGGTGACGGCTCCTCGACTCGGACCAGACCGATAGCGACCTGGCTGGCCTGCAGTTGCGCTCCGGCAGCGAGCAGGGCCGCCGTACGCAGGGCGGCCCGCATCGATTGCTTGGTCGGTACCACCCGGACGACAGGCACTCCCCGCCGTTTGAGTTCCAGGTAAGCCGAACGCCATGCCGTGAGTACGACATCGGCCCGGCCGCTGCGGATGGCAGCGACATGAAAATCGACGATATCCGCGACGACATTTCCGGGAATATGCGTATACAGCGTCATCGAATCGTCCGGCACATCGAGCTCTTCACACGCTTCTTGGACCTCGCTGGGCACCAGGGTGTCCACGCTGACCATTCCTGGCGCTCCGAACCCGCTGGCCGTGCCCCGCAACAGTGCCGCATATAGCGCCGCACCGCTGAGCGAAACATATGTGGATGGGACATCGACCACACCTGCGGAAACGGCGATGTCGTAAGGCACGGGGCCGGTGAAGAGGTAAGCGTCGACCTTGCCGGCCAGAGACCGAATCTTTTCGACGGTTTCCGTTTCGTCCTGATAGGGAACCGGGATAAGAATGCAGTTCAGGCCGTTATCCATTTCTGCCTGCATGGTGAGCATTCGCTCAATCAGATCATCGGGGCCGATAACTCCCACAGTAATGTTCGCTGACCGGCGCGCTACCTTTTCAGCGAGAGGTTGATCACTCATCCACGCATCCACTCATCACAAACCGGCCCTATCGCGACAGCGAAGCAAAGATATCACGAGTCACTGCTGCCCGATGACGAAATCGTGCAATTCGGAAACCCGGGAAGTGGAACCGAGTCAGCGCTTTCCGTAACGCCTAATACTCCACCCGTAGAGGTGCGGTGTGCGCCCCGCCGTGCAAGGAGCGCCGGGCCAAGCCTGAGGGCCGCAGCAAGGGCAAGAGGCGCCGGCGGGGTGATGGGGGCCTCGCGCTTCGTCCGATGAGCCTGCGGGGACGACCGAGGTCGTCTTCACGCCGCTTCGACCGCCGGATGTAAGAGACTGCTCTCACATTGGTCCAGCTTAGGGACCCAAGACGGGCTCCGTTTGGTGAGAGGTGTCATGTGCCTAGTGTCGTAAAAATCAACGTCCTGACCGTTCCCGAGGAGCAGCGCGAGGTGCTGGAAAGGCGCTTCGCGTCCCGCGCGGGCTCGGTGGAGAACTCCGACGGCTTCGAGTGGTTCGAGCTGCTGCGCCCGCTCGAAGGGACCGACCAATACCTTGTCTACACGCGCTGGGCCGACGAGGCTTCCTTCCAGGCCTGGATGGAGGGCTCGATGAAGGCGTCCCACGGTGGTGGCGGCGCGGAGGGCGGGGGCCGCGAGCGGCCGAAGCCCGCCGCCACCGGGTCGACGCTGTGGTCCTTCGAGGTCGTCCAGCAGGCCGCCCCGAAGGCTTAGCACGTAGCACGGGCTGAGCGGCGGAAATCGCTGGCCGCGGGGGCTGTTCGTCCGGTACAGAGTCCGGCATGACGACCTGGACCCTGGCCCCCGAGGCCTTCGACTCCCCCGACGCGAGCGTCCTGCGGCGTGAGTACTACGACGAGGTCGCGAGCCGCTACTGGAAGCGGCCCGCGACCCCCCAGCAGATCGACGAGGGGCTGGCCGGGGACGGCGTCGAGCAACTCACCCCGCCCACCGGACAGTTCGTCGTCGGACGGTACGGCGGCAAGGCCGCGGCATGCGGCGGCATCCTGATGCTGGACGCCGAGCGCGCCGAGCTCACGCGGGTGTATCTGCGGCCGGACTTCCGCGGCAAGAAGGGCGCCGGGCTGCTGCTGCGGACCCTGGAGGACGAGGCGCGCGGGCTCGGCGCGCGGCGCATGGTCCTCAATACGCGGCTCGATCTGATCGAGGCGCGCGCCCTGTACGTCCGGCACGGCTACGCCGAGATCCCGGCGTACTGCTCGGGTCCTTACATGGAAATCTGGTACGGCAAGGAGCTGTGAGGCAGGCGGAGTTCAGGCCGAGTGGTCGCGCCTGGGCGGCGGGCCGTGCGGCTGCTCCTGGTCCGAGCCGCACAGCTCCGCGGTCAACTCCTGGACCAGTTTCACCAGATTGGTCGGCCGCTCCGGGCCCCACCAGTCGCCGAGCAGCTCCGCGAGCGAGTCTTCGCGGGCCTTCGCCAGCCTTACGGCTGTCTCCAGGCCCCGGTCGGTGAGCAGCAGGTCCAGGCCCTCGCGGCGGGCGAGGCCGCGTTCCTCCACCTGACGGGCGGCGTCGGTGATGACGCGCAGCGGCACGGACGTGGTGTCGACGAGCAGGGCGGGCTCGACGATGCCGTGGCGGCGGATGCGCAGCAGCAGCCAACTGGCCTCGGGCAGCAGGTCGTACCCCGCCCTCTCGGTGATCTTCTCGTAGACCTTGCGCCGGCCATCGCGCGAGCCGAGGAGCGACAGGGCCCGCGCCACCTCCTCGTGGGAGGAACGGTGGACCGGGTTGGACGCCAGGGTCTCGCTGGGATCGGGCGCGGTGACCGAGCCGCGCAGCTTGTCCTCCTTGAGGAACCAGGAGACGAGGAAGGCGAGAACGACAACCGGCACGGCGTACAGGAATACATCGGTGATGGACGACGCGTACGCGTGGAGCACCGACGGACGCAGCGCGGGCGGCAGTTCGGCGATCGAGCGCGAGTCGGCGGCCAGCTGCCCGGGGCCTACGCCGGAGGGCACGGACTGTCCGGCGAGCGCGTCGGTCAGCTTGTCTTTCAGCCGGCTGGTGAAGATCGAGCCGAAGATGGCGACGCCGAACGCGGCCCCGATGGAGCGGAAGAAGGTCGCGCCGGAGGTGGCGACGCCCAGGTCCTCGTAGCTGACGGCGTTCTGGGCGACGAGTACGAGGACCTGCATGACCAGGCCGAGACCGGCGCCGAAGACGAAGAAGTACGCGCTCATCTCTCCGGTGGAGCTGGACTCGTCGAGCTGGTGGAGCAGCACCAGGCCCACGGCGGTGATGGCGGTGCCCGCGATGGGGAAGACCTTCCAGCGTCCTGTGCGGCTGACGAGCTGGCCGGACGCGGTCGAGGTCAGCAGCAGGCCGAGCACCATTGGCAGCATGTGCACACCGGACAAGGTCGGTGAGATGCCGTGCACGACCTGCAGGAACGTCGGCAGATAGGTCATCGCGCCGAACAACGCGAAGCCGACGACGAAGCTGATGACGGCAACGAGTGTGAAGGTGCGGATCCGGAACAGCTTGAGCGGCAGCACCGGTTCGGCGGCGCGCTGCTCGACGTACACGAAAACGACCAGGAGTACGGCGCCGAGTACGGCGAGGCCGACGATCTGCGCCGAGCCCCAGGCCCACGTGGTGCCGCCGAGGGAGGCGACGAGGACCAGGCAGGTGGCGACGGAGGCGATGAGGAAGGTGCCGAGGTAGTCGATGGTGTGCCGGGTCGGGCGGGCCGGGATGTGCAGTACGGCGGCGATGACGAGCAGCGCGACGACGCCGATGGGGAGGTTGATGTAGAACACCCAGCGCCAGCTGAGGTGTTGGGTGAAGAAGCCGCCGAGCAGCGGGCCGAGGATGCTGGTCGCGCCGAAGACCGCGCCGAACAGGCCCTGGTATCTTCCGCGTTCGCGCGGCGAGACGATGTCGCCGACGATCGCCATGGACAGCACCATGAGGCCGCCGCCGCCCAGGCCCTGGAGCGCGCGGAAGCCGATGAGCTGCGGCATGTTCTGGGCGACGCCGCACAGCGCGGAGGCGATCAGGAAGATGACGATGGCGGCCTGGAAGAGCTTTTTGCGACCGTACTGGTCGCCGAGCTTGCCCCACAGGGGGGTGGCCGCGGTCGAGGCGAGCAGGTACGCGGTGACAACCCAGGACAGATGGTCCATGCCGCCGAGTTCGCTGACGATGGTCGGCAGGGCAGTGGAGACGATGGTCTGGTCCAGGGCGGCGAGCAGCATGCCGAGCAACAGTGCGCCGATGGCTGCCAGGACGGCCTTTCGGTTCAGGCCCTCGCCCGGGGCCGGATTCACGGCCGGAGTGCTCACTTCCTGAGCCATGCCGATCTCCTCGGTTACGCGGCCCTCCAACACTCTCCTCCCCATCCTGGGCGTTATGGCCGATTATGGCCTGCCGAGCCGGCCCAACCCGTTGGGTATCGCGGCGGGCGGCTGCATAATCGCTGCCAGTCCAAGGGGAACCAAGGGATCCGAGGGATCCGAGGGACCCGAGGGGGTCCAAGGGATCCAAGGGGAGGGACTGGCGATGACCGGACGAGTGTGTCCTGCATGCGGCACGCCGCGGGACGCCGACGGCAGCGCCGGGCCCGGCTGCCACTGCGCGGGGCGCGCGGCGGACGCGATACGGGCGGAGCGGGACGCGGAGGTCGCCGCGGCCGAGGACTTCGATCCGCTGCGGATCCGGCCGTATGTGACGTTGCAGGGTTTTGAGGGTTCTCAAAGTTTTGAGGACGGCGAGGCGGCCGAGCCGCAGAGGGAGACCGCGCCGCTGCCTGCCGTAGCAGCGACGCCCGTTCCCGAACCGGCGGCCGAGCGTGCTTTGGTGACGACCGATCCGGTGCCGCAGCGTCGGCGGCGGCCGCTGGCCTGGCTGGTGGTGGGCGCGGCGGCGGTCGCGGTGGCCGGGACCGTGGCGTTCGCGGGCGGGCTTTTCTCCGGGGGCGAAGAGCGGAAGAGGGCGCTGCCCGACACCGAATCCAGCGCGCCTATTCTGCCGACCCCGAGCGCCGCGCCGGATGTGCCCTCGCCGTCGCCGAGCCGGTCCCCGTCGCCGTCTCCTTCCCGTACGCCTTCGGGCTCCTCGTCCGCCGCCGGCCCGGAGTCGTCGCCGCCCGCGCCACCGCCGACGACGCCGCCGCCCTCGACGACGCGGGCCACGGGCACGGTGTCCGAGCCCCCGGCTGAACGGCAGCCCCCGCCCGCCACGCTGCGGCGCGGAGACAGCGGGCCCGAGGTGGTTGAGCTGCAGCAGCGGTTGGCGGAGCTATGGCTGTACGCAGGTCCGGCGAACGGGCACTACGGCCAGAGCGTCGAGGACGCGGTGCGGTTCTACCAGTGGGACCGGGGCGTGGAGGGCGATCCACAAGGGGTGTACGGCCCGAACACGCGCCGGGCGCTGGAGGCGGAGACGAGCGAGCCGTGAGTCTCCGGTCGCTCCGGGCGGGGCGGCGAGACGGGGTGGCGCCGACCCGACCGTTTTTGTATCGTAGTTGAACAAAGTGGTTCCGCCCGTACTCCCTGACCGGCGGGGGGAACCGCCTTGTTTCTCTTCTCCCGCGCCTTGGAGTACGCCGATGCCGGCAACCGTCCCGCCGCCCGTCCTGACCGCCCGTGCCCTTCTCCTCGACATGGACGGCACCATCGTCAACTCGGACGCGGTGGTGGAGCGCTGCTGGCGCGCCTGGGCGGCCGAGCACGGCCTGGACCCGGACGAGGCGCTGAAGGTCGTCCACGGCAGGCAGGGGTACGCGACCATGGCGGCGCTTCTCCCGAACCGGCCGATGGAGCAGAACTACGCCGAGAACCGCGTGTTGCTCGCCCAGGAGACCGCGGACACCGAAGGAGTCGTCCCCGTCGCGGGCGCCCCGGCCTTCATGGCGGCGATCGCCGGGCTCCCGCACGCCCTGGTGACCTCGGCGGACGAGGCGCTCGCCCAGGCCCGGATGACCGCGGCCGGACTGCCGATGCCGCGGACCCGGGTCACCGCCGAACGCGTCGGCGCGAGCAAGCCGGACCCGGAGGGCTTCCTCAAGGGCGCGGCGGAGCTGGGCTTCGCCCCGGCGGACTGCGTGGCCTTCGAGGACTCGGAGGCGGGAATAGAGGCGGCGAGGTCGGCGGGCATGCGCGTGGTGGGAGTGGGCCCGCGCGCGTCGGCACTCGCCCCGGACGTCCACGTCGAGGATCTGACGCACCTCCGGGTGACGGAGGGCCCGGACGGCACGATCCACCTCCACATCACGGCGTAACCGTGGCTCCGCCCCGAACCCCGGACGCCCGCTGGGTCCCCCTGCGCCCGCAGGGCGTAGGGGGAGCCGGAGCCGGCACCCGACCCCGACGCCGAACCCGTACAGGCGTCGCAGCCGGATCCGGAGGCCGCTGCCCCCCTCGCCGCC
>NZ_JBSFMS010000107.1:0-25663 GCF_053599675.1 Streptomyces sp. NPDC000880
GCGACACACCGTCAGCGGCCTCGATCAGGTGATCCGTTGTCGTACTCATCAGGTGACTCCTACGGGGAGGTACACACCTAATTCATGACACTCCCCTCGGGTGTGACATTCGTGTTCTCAGCGAAGTCGAAGTCCTCCAGTTATCCGGGGTTCTCTTGTGCCCGTCTGGAACGTCAGTCAGCGTGGGGTTCACTCGTTTTGGTGGTCGTTGGCGTTGCGCTATCCGGGGTGGCCCGACAACGTCGGTGACGTCGGCAGCATGGCGCCGTGCCAGTCAGGGGCATTGCGCGATTGAGATTGGTCCGGTTCGCCGGTCTCGTGAGTGACGTGGCGTCATGTCCGTTGTGTGGCAGGGGACCCCGGAGAGCAGAGCAGGCACGGTGCTGGTGGTCATGTGGTTGTCGAGACCCATGAGAACCGAGCGAGACCGTGCCTGCCCGAACATCATCGTTCATCCCTTCCGCACTGGAGCAACTGGGCTCCCCGACTGATGCCCTCACCGCAAGCGATGTCGCTGACCTGCGGCGTTTCCTGATCCTGGTCGCCGATCCCCGCGATGCGCGAGGACTGCGGTATCCGGCCCTCGCGTTGCTGTGCGCAGCCGTCTCGGCGGTGCTGACCGGTGCCCGCTCGCTCATCGCGATCAGCGAGTGGATCACGGATGCCCCGCAGCATGTGCTGGGCGTCCTCGGCTTCGCTGCCGATCCACTTACCGGTCTGCGGCCGGTGCCGCACGCCGCAACCGTGCGCCGCCTGCTGCAGCGTGTGGACGGTGACGCGCTGGACGCGGCGATCAGCGCGTATCTGCAGGACAGAACGCCGCCCCCGGTCGAGCCGGAGGCGGAGAAAGCGCCGGAGCGACGGGTGATCGCGGTCGACGGCAAGGTGGTCCGCGGATCGCGAACCGCAACGGCCGCGGCGATCCAACTGTTGGCGGCGATGGACCACCACGGCGTGGTCCTGGCCCAGCGGCAGGTCGCTTCCAAGAGCAACGAGATCCCCTCCTTCGCTCCGTTGCTGGACGGTCTCGAGCTGAAGAACGCGGTGGTGACCGCCGACGCCCTGCACACCCAGCACGACCACGGGGCCTATCTGACCAGTCGCGGCGCGCACTACGTGGCCGTCGTGAAGAAGAACCATCCGGGCCTGTACGCCCAGGTCAGCAAGCTGCCCTGGCGGGACATCCCGCTCGGGCACCGCACTCGCGACCACGCCCACCACCGCGACGAGATCCGCCGGCTCAAGGTCGCCGCGTTCAGCCACCTCGACTACCCCGGCGCCCGCCAGGCGATCCAAGTCGTACGGTGGCGACGCGACTTGAGCACCGGGAAGCTGACCATCGAGCGCGTCTACCTGATCACCAGCCTGAGCGTCTTCGACGCCTCCTGCACCGAGCTCGCCACCTGGATCAGAGGCCACTGGGGTATCGAGAACCTCCTGCACCACGTGCGGGACCGCACGTTCCACGAGGACGACTCCAAGGTCCGCACCGGCACCCTGCCCCGCGCCATGGCCTCTCTGCGCAACCTCGCCATCAGCGTCTTCCGCCAGGACGGCCAGACCAACATCGCCGCCGCCCTCCGCCACACCGGCCGCGACTACCACCGGCCCCTACGAGCCCTCGGTCTCACGTGACGAACCCAGACAGATCTCGATCATGCAATGACCCTGGGAGGCAGGCCCCCCGTGCAGCTCTACTTCCCCGCCCACAAGGTCAGCGGGCCGGCCGTTGCCGAGTTGAAACGCATTCTCACAGCTCACAAGGGTGCGAGTCCGGTGCGGATGCGTGTCCAGACGCCTGTCAAAACCGTTGTGTTCGAGCTGGGCTTTCTTGTCGACGCAACCTCGATTGCCTCCGACATCAAGGGCACCTTCGGCCCCGACGCCTGGATGGGCGTGGCATGAGCGAACAGGAAGAAGAGATCCTTCTCCAGCTCGCGAATGTGCCGAACTGCGGGCCATGCGGAGGCCCCGGGCTGCTCCTGGCCAATTTACCGCACTTATGGAAAAACTCCCGAGACGAGGACGTCCACGGAATCCGCGCGGCGATCCTGTGCCCAGCCTGTGATGCCGGCGAGCCTGCCACCAACGAGCTGCTCACCCTGTTCGCGGCGGATGAGCAACTGGACCTCGAGAACATCGAGGAGTTCGGCGGCCTCGTCGCAGCGTGGGTGAAGTCCGTACGGCAACGCAAACTCGACATCGAGCTGCTCAACGAGGAACACGAACGCTGGCGGCAAGGCGACCTGTAGAAATACGGCCCCGCGCCGACGGGGGGACCGTGAGCACGCGCTGAATGTGATGGGACTGGGCCTCGGGGAGCTACTCCTCGGCGTTCGAGCGGATAGCGGTGAGGGCCTGTGCGAGCACGGGGGTCTGCTCACCGCACGAGGCGCTCTCAGCGCCGTGCGGAGCCCACATCGAACGTCGAAGCCCAGTACCGACCCGGCCGAATGGGCCAACAGCCCACCGTCACGCCGCTCCCAGGTCACTACCGGTTTCGGCTGCCCGGTTCATGCACACTCCGCCGCCCAGCAGCGGGCCCAGCTGCCCGCGCCGGGTGCGGCCGCCTCCTCGCGGTCGGCTCTGGTCGGGAAGCCGCCACCCTGGCGGCGGCCGCGCCCCCGCTGCCCGCAGCATCGGCCGAACTGCCGACGTGCCCGGGCGTGGAAGACGAGCCGTGCGGGCGTGAGACGCTCCCGGCCAGGAACGTCTGCGCACGGCACCGGGTCCAGCAGCCGGCCGGGGAGGTGGCGTGATGGAGCAGCCGAACCGGAGCGCGCAGCCCAGCGGCATCGACCTGACCCGGTTGCACTCAAGGCCGCGCAGGAGGCGGCAAAGGAGCGGGGCGGGGCCGGCCGTACGCAGAAGCCGAAGCGCCGTACCCGCGTCGTACGGCGGGACGGGCCCGACCCGATGGGACTGGGCGACGCGCTCACCACGCTGATCGCGTTCTCCCGGCCGCCGGCCTGCTGTTCCTCGCCCTCACCGACGAGGCGGGCAACCTGCTGTGGATCTCGGCGGCGAAGCCGGGCCGCTCCAGCGAGACCACCACCGCCCGCCACAACAAGATCACCGCCCACCTGCGGGACGCAGGCCTCGGCGCCCTGGCAGACCTCGGCTTCGTCGGCCTGGGCGGCGACCCCGACGACCCGGTGATCGTCACCGGCCGCAGGGCCCACCCGCAACCACCCGCTCACCGCTGCCCAGAAGGAAGCGAACAAGCTGGTCAGCCGCGAGCGCGCAGCCAACGAGCACGGCTTCGCCGACCTGAAGAACTGGCGCATCCTCACCAAAGTCCGCATGAACGCCCGCCACGCCACCACACTCTTGCGCGTCCTGCTCGTACTGACGAACGCCGAGGTCAGCCGCTGACAGACGATCACCCGCCAGCGATCACGACCCTGACCGGCCCGAGCACCCAACCCCTGCCCCACACCAGCCCTGTGACCTGCAACTTCAGGTTGAAAAATGCTCAGTGTTCTCACCGTCCAGGGCGAGCGCGACCGGCGAGGACAAGTGCCGCTCTGACCTGCGAGGCGGGCGGCCATCGGGCTTCGACCAGGAGTCGGCGCGGTGGCCGAGTCCATGAGGGGCCAGGTCTGCGTAAGTGTCCGAAGGTCGCCGCCGGGCCTTCGGTGACGGCTGTCTCGCATGTCAGTGCGCGGGGTTTTAAGGTGGCTCATCCTGACTGCATGCCGGACCCAGCAATTGGTTCGCTCAATGTAGAATTGGTCTGGTCAACCTGGCGGGAGAGGTCGATGAGCACAGAACAACGCAAGCACGAGGTGGTGCGCGGCCATCTCCTGGGGCTCCTGCAGGAGGCGGCTCCCAACGACCGTCTCCCGACGGAGCGTGAGCTCACGGAGGCGCTGGGAGTGAGCCGGCTGACGGTCCGCCGTGCCCTCGACCAGTTGGTCTCGGAGAGCAGGGTCTACCGGGTACAAGGTGCGGGCACCTTCGTGGCCGAGCCCTCGATCCGCAAGAGCAATGCGTTCGCGTCCTTCAGCGAGGACATGATGGCCCGTGGGCTCCTGCCGAGCGCGCAGCTCCTCACTGCCGAGTTGACGGTCGCCGGCGCGCATCACAGCTGGAAGCTGGGGGTCAGCCCGGGGGAGCGGCTCGTCCGCATCGATCGTCTTCGCCTCACCGATGGTGTGCCGATGTGTCTGGAGAGCGTGCACGTCGTTGAGCGCTTGGTCCCCGGACTGCTCGACCAGTCGCTCGACGGTTCCCTCTACGACCTGCTCTCCAAGACCTATGGGATTGTGATCGAGCGTGCGGAGCAGACGGTAACGGCGACTGTGCTGGATGCTGCGGACGCGAGGCACCTGGCCGTACCGCCGCTGTCACCCGCCCTACAGGTGGAGCGGGTGACCTATGACGAGGAGGGGCACAGCATCGAACTCGCTCGGTCGCTGTACCGCGGTGACCGCTACTCCTTCGAAGCGACGCTGCACAGGCAACCCTCCTGAGCGAGCTCGTCGCCCGTTCGCCGTAGAACGGCGAACGGAGCGCGGCTGTGTTGCACGCGACCCGTGCCCCACGACCATACGGCTACTCGCCGGGCACGTAGATGTTGCAATCGTTCGCCACGACGTTGGCAGGACGACCATCGCCCTGCCTGAGCCAGAGCTGCGAGCCAACTGCGACTGCTCATCGGGGTTGCTCACGCCCTTGACGACGATCCGGTCCTGGCTCGCATTGAAATCGCCGATCAGTTGCTCGATCGCCTTGGCCTCGTCGCCTGTCTAGAGGCTGGAGAAGTGATCCGTGTCTTGCCGTCACTGGTGCCCTGTCCGGCGCCGCCGCACACGGTCAGTGCGCCAGCAGCGCGCCGATGACTGCGGTCTGCCGCCGCGATGTGGCCGAAAGTCAAGCCTGTGGTACTGATGAATTAGCCCGGCTAGCAGATGGTGGCGTGGAGGTCTGAGTATTGGTACTGTCCATTTGCCGAGCCGTCGGGAGTCTGGAGCACGGATGTATGGAGCTGCGGAGGGTCAGGGGTCTCACGTCGTCGGCGCTCTGCGGGGAGGTGTGGTCGTCTCGTGCCAGGCGTCGAGCGGGCATCCGTTCAGCCGGCCGCACCTCATCGCGGCCATGGCCGAGTGCGCGGAACGCGGTGGTGCGACGGCCGTGCGGATCGAGGGAGAGGCCAATGTGCGTCATGTCGCCGACGCGGTGACCATCCCTGTGCTGGGGATCATGAAAGTGCAGCGGCGCGGTCAACGTCCCTTCATCACACCGGACTTCGAGCACTGCCAACGGCTTGTCGAAGCCGGAGCCGCTCTGGTCGCCATCGAGGCGGCCAATGACTATCGTCCCGACCCCGATGAGTTCGCAACGCTCTGCGCCCGGGTGAAGTCGGAGCTCGGCGTACCGGTGATGGCGGACGTGTCGACCTTCGTGGAGGGTGTTGCAGCGGCCGACGCGGGTGCGGACCTGGTGGCGACCACTCTGGCGGGGTACACCTCTGTATCACCGGCCCGCAGTACACCGGATCTGGAACTTCTCGGCGAGCTGGCGGCCACCGGCGTCCGCACTGTACTTGAAGGTCACGTGCGGCACCCCGAGGAGATCACCGAGGCATTCCGGCGCGGCGCGTGGTCGGCCGTCGTCGGAACGGCGATCACCGACCCGCTGGCGATCACCGGATGGTTTGTCTCCGCCGCCCGGGGAGCGGGACCGGTCGCCGTTGCGGGATAACCCGCCTCTGAGACACGTACGAAGGAGGGCTGATGCAGATCGCCGGTGAGGTCGCAGGAGCCGTGGTGAACATGCCGCCGGACTCGCGTTCTGCGGACGCAGTTGTCGCGGAAGTCGGGGAACAGGACCCGTCGCGACCGATCGGTCTGGCCGACGTCCGGTACGCGAACGGCTCGGACCCGGCACTCGTGCGAGGCCTCCTCCAGGAGAAGCTCATCGACTGGCTCACCGCTTACGGGGGCTGGAACACCGCCGGGAACAGCATCGGTTCTGTCGTCGCGGCACTGGTGGCCGCGGTCGTGGGAGGGCGGCTCGGATCCTTCGACCGTACCGCGGCACGCAAGTTGCTCCTGCACCGGCTTCTGGAGGACTTCGGTTATCAAGCAGTGGTACGAGCCGAGCTCTGTGTCCATGACGAGTTCAGACCCCATGTGTCGTTGCCCTTCGACCGGAGCGAACCGGAGTCGGCGTACATGTCCGCATGCGTACCCCGGCTCACCAGGGTGCTCAAGGAGCTCGACCCGACGTGGCAGCTCGCAGATGTGCGGCTGCCCTGGCACCGGACCTTTGAGATCGACTTCGAACTTCGGCAGAGCGCATGAATACGATGAGCCGGCTCACGGGTGACTCAACGGCGCTAGTCGTGCTGGCCGTTGACGGGGGACAGACCGGTCTTCGGGCCAGGGCTGTGGTAGACGGGCGGATCGCGACCAGTTCGGCCGACGGGTTCACGTACGCCAAAGGCGACGCTGTCGAGACAGTGATCACGCTGGTCGAGCAGGCCTGGCTGAACCTGCCCCAGTGGGCGCGATCGGCTTCCGGTTCGGTAGCTGTCGGTCTTACCAGCGAGCCGGGATCCACCGAGACGGTCGAGCGGCTCGCGCAGGCAATCGCCGCTCTGACGGCCGCGGACCGGGTTCGGATCGCCCACGATTCGGTGACCGCGCATCTGGGCGCGCTCGGTGGGAGGCCGGGAGTTGTCGTGGCAGCCGGGACAGGGGCTGTGGCCCTCGGTGTCGCACCGGACGGCAGCGCGTCCCGGGTCGACGGATGGGGCTATGTGCTCGGTGACCGGGGCAGCGGCTTCTCCGTGGGCCGGTCCGGACTGCGGGCCGCCTGCGCGGCGCGCGACGGACGCGGAGCGGCGACGCTGTTGGCCGCGCTGGCGGAGCGACGGTACGGACCACTCGCCGATCTTCCGCTGCGGCTGTACCGCTCGCCCACGCTGGTCGCCGACGTCGCTGGCTTCTCTGTCGAGGTGGCTGTCGCGGCCCGGGCGGGTGACCCCATTGCCACGAGCATCTGGCGGCGAACGGTTGACGACCTCGTCTCGGCCACGGTCACCGCGGCGCGCGCCAGCTCCAATGATTCGGGGCTCATCTCCTGGACGGGAGGCCTGTTCGAGGTCACCGACCTGGTACGGAAGCCCTGGACCGAGCGGCTCGCGGACGTGCTGCCCGACTGCGAGGTCCAGGCGCCGGACGGGGCGGGCCTCGACGGCGCCACGCTACTGGCGCAGGCGCCGACGATGGGGCCGTGGCAGCAGCACTTGTGGTTCGACGGCCGTTTTCCACGACGCATGCGAGATTCTCAGCGCTGAGTTCCCGAATTCCCCAAGACAATCCCGGAAAGCTACGGGCCAGTTGCTTTCCATTTGTCGATCGGTCTTGGTTTCGTTTTACGTGCGGGTTGTCAGCGGCGAGGTATTGACTGTGATTGATGTGCAACGTAGCTTTTTCTCATCCGATGCTAATGCGTATTAGCAAGCCATGTCAGAGGAGCTGACCCGTGGCACGGATCACCCAACGCGACATTGCCCTCCTCGCCGGCGTCAGCCAGGCGATGGTCTCTCTGGTGCTCAACAACCGGAAGGACGCGGCAACCCGGATCGCACCGGAAACGCGGCAGCGGGTCCTCGAAGTCATCCGGCAGACCGGGTACGTGGCCGATCCGGTGGCCCGTCAACTGACACGCCGGCGCAACCAGATCCTCGGCGTGTTCACGTACGAGGCCGTGTTTCCGAGCACCAGCGCGGACTTCTACTACCCCTTCCTCCGCGGCATCGAGGAATGCGCGGAGCAACTGCATTGCGATCTGCTGCTGTTCACCAGCGCGCCGGTCGTCGGCGGACGACGCAAGATCTTCCATGAGAACAACCGGATGCGCATCGCCGACGGGTCGCTCCTGCTCGGCCGTGAGATACCGCAGGACGAGTTGGCCCGGCTGAACACCGAGAAATACCCGTACGTGGCGGTCGGACGGCGCGATGACGCGCGGGGTCCGGTGCCGTGTGTGGGAGCGGACTACCGGACCGCGACGCTTGCGCTGGTCGAGCGGGCCCGCCGGCTCGGCCATCGAGACCTGGCTTACGTGGGGACGGGCGAGGGCCCCGAGTCGGCCGTTGACCGTATGGACGGTTTCCGGGCCGGGGCGGGAAACCATAGTCGGCATGAACGGACTCGGAACCGGGATCCCGCAGATGTACTCGACGCACTTCTCGCCGCAGAGGTGACCGTCGCCTTCGTCGAGGACTTCGCCGACGGGATCGCTCTCACCACCGGCGCCAGGGAACGCGGTCTCGACGTGCCTGGCGACCTGTCGGTGGTCACCCTTGGTGATCCGATCCGGCCGGTGCACACCGACATTGAGTACACCGGATTTCACATCCCACGCCGGGAGATGGGCTGGCAGTCCGTCGAAATGCTCGCCGCGATTCTCGACGACGAGAAGGAGACCGCGCGCCAACAGCTGCTGCCCTGCGAACCGGTCGAAGGCCGGACGCTCAGCGAACCGAGAGAGGGAGTCTCTTGACCCACATACGCGCGGACGTTCTGGTGGTCGGCGGAGGGCTCGGCGGGGTGGCGGCGGCTCTTGCCGCGGCCCGGTCCGGCCGGACCGTGGTGCTCACCGAGGAGTTCGACTGGCTCGGCGGGCAGCTCACCAGCCAGGCAGTGCCACCGGACGAGCACTCCTGGGTGGAGCAGTTCGGCGTCACGGCCGCCTATCGAGCACTGCGCGACGGCATCCGTGACTACTACCGTCGGCACTACCCACTGACCGAGCGGTCCCGGGCATGGCGCGACCTGAATCCCGGTGCCGGCTGGGTGAGCCGGCTCTGTCACGAGCCGCGGGTCGCCGTCGCGGTCATCGAGGCAATGCTCGCGCCGTACCGGGGGGCAGGGCTGCTCACCGTGCTCCAGCCGTACCGGCCGATCGCTGCTGATATGGACGGTGACCGGGTGACAGCGGTGACGCTCGCGCACCGTGACAGCGGTGGCGAACTCGTCCACATCAGTGCGCCGTATGTGCTGGATGCCACCGAGACCGGCGAGTTGCTGCCGCTGACCGGCACCGAGTACGTGACCGGCTTCGAGTCGAGCGGTGACACCGGAGAGCCGAGCGCACCCGACCAGGCACAGCCGATGAACATGCAGGCCGTCTCGGTGTGCTTCGCGGTCGACCACGTCGACGGGGACCACACCATCGACAAGCCCGCGGATTACGACTTCTGGCGTTCCTACCAGCCCGATTTCTGGGGCGGTCCGCTGCTGTCCTGGGTTTCGCCGCACCCGCGCACGCTGGAGACCGTCGAGCGCACCTTCGCCCCGAACCCCGACGACGATCCCCTCGCGGTTAACGCCGACCAGAGGCTCGACGCGGGTGACGCCAACCTGTGGACGTTCCGCCGCATCGCGGCCCGCCGCACGTTTTCCCGTGGCGCCTACGGCAGCGACATCACCCTGGTCAACTGGCCGATGATCGACTACTTCGAGGGCCCGGTCTTCGACGCCCCGGACGCCGCCGAGCATCTCCGCCGGGCGCGCGAACTGAGCTACGCGGTCCACTACTGGCTGCAGACCGAGGCGCCCAGGCCGGACGGCGGCACCGGGTACCCCGGACTGCGGCTGCGCGGTGACATCACCGGCAGCCCCGATGGCCTGGCACAGGCCCCGTACATCCGCGAGTCACGCCGGATCAGGGCCGCCTGCACGGTCGTTGAGCAGGATCTGTCGCTCTCCGTACGGGGCGACAGAGGTGCTGTGCACTACCCCGACACGGTCGGTGTCGGCATGTACCGGATCGATCTGCACCCCTCGACGGGCGGCGACAACTACATCGACGTGGGCTCCTGTCCGTTCGAGATTCCGCTCGGCACGCTGCTTCCGCAGCGGGTGGAGAACCTGTTGCCGGCGAGCAAGAACATCGGCACGACACACATCACCAACGGTGCCTACCGGCTTCACCCCGTCGAGTGGAACATCGGCGAGGTCGCCGGCACGCTCGCCGGCTTCTGTCTGACCCGGGGCACCACCCCCCATGCGGTCCGCAATGACGCGAACCTGCTCGCCGACTTCCAGAGTCGGCTGACCGCACAAGGCGTCGAGCTGCGCTGGCCCGACGTCGCGGGCTACTAGTGTCCTGCGCCAGAGATCCGTCGGCAGAAGCGGGCGAGGGAGTCGAGGATCTCCTCGGCTGTTTTGGTCCAGATGAACGGCTTGGGGTCTTCGTTCCAGTTCTTGACCCATGCGCGGATGTCGGCTTCGAGGGCCTGGACGTTCTTGTGTGCGCCACGGCGGATCATCTGGTCGGCCAGGAAGCCGAACCATCGCTCGACCTGGTTGATCCACGAGGAGCCGGTCGGGGTGAAATGCAGCTGGAACCGGGGGTGTTTGGCCAGCCACGCCCTGATCGCCGGGGTCTTGTGGGTGCCGTAATTGTCACAGATCAGGTGGACCTGGAGATGTGCGGGAACCTCCTTGTCGATCCTGATCAGGAACTTCTTGAACTCCGCCGCCCGGTGCCGGCGGTGCAGGGCGCTGATGACCTCGCCGGTGGCGACGTCGAACGCGGCGAACAAGGTGGTCAGGCCATTGCGGACGTAGTCGTAGGTCCGCCGCTCGGGCATCCCGGGCATTATCGGCAGGACCGGCTGGGACCGGTCCAGGGCCTGGATCTGGGACTTCTCGTCCACCGAGAGGACCACCGCACCGTCGGTCGGGTTGAAGTACAGGCCGACGACGTCATAGACCTTCTCCACGAACAACGGGTCCGTCGACAGCTTGAATGTCTCGGTCAGATGTGGCTTGAGCTGGAACTTCCGCCAGATCCGGCCCACGGTGGACTTGGACAGGCCGCTGTGCTGTGCCATCGACTTGCGCGACCAGTGGGTGGCGTTCTTCGGGAGTTCTTCCAGCGTCGTGATCACGACCGCCTCCACCTGATCGACGCCGATGGTGGGCGGCCGGCCTGGCCGAGGCTCGTCAACAAGCCCGTCCAGCCGGTTGGCGAGGAACCGCCGCCGCCATTTGCGGACCGTGTCCGCGGCCACCCGCAGATCCCGGGCAACCGCGACGATCGCGGGCACATCCTCGCCAGCGCACGCCAGCACAATCCGTGCGCGCAGGGCCAACGCCTGGGCAGATGTCGCCCGGCGCGTCCACCGCTCCAACACCTCCCGCTCATCAGCAGAGAGCAGCAACGGCTCCAGCTTCGGGCCCCGACGAGGAACTGACGTACCAGCAGCAGAAGCCACACAACAACTAACGATCAACTACTGGCGCAGACACTAGTCCAGGGCTACTAGTCCAGGGCCCTCACATGAGGAGTGACGCAATGTTGGTACCGAAAAGGATGGGGGCGGCCGCCGCCGCAGTGGCAGGGCTGCTCGTTCTGACGGCATGCGGCGGAGGCAGCTCGGCCGACGACAACGGCCCCGTCTCGCTGCGGATGACGGTCTGGACCTCCAGCGAGCCGCATCTGAAGCTGTTCAATGAGATCGCAGCCCAGTACGAGAAGACTCACCCGGACGTCAAGCAGATCACCTTCGACCCGCTGCCGCTCGACTCCTACACCACGACCCTCACCACGCAGATGGCTGGCGGCAAGGCACCGGACCTTGCCTGGGTGTTCGAGAACTCAGCACCGGACTTCGTCACCTCCGGCGCCCTTGCGCCGCTCGACGACACGCTTGAGCAGACCAAGGCCTACGCCTACGACGATCTTCTCCCGAGCACGACGAAGCTCTGGAAGAGCGACAACAAGCTGTACGCGTACCCCTTCTCCACCTCGCCCTTCGGTGTTTTCGTCAACACCGATCTGCTGAAGAAGGCGGATCAGCAGACCCCTGCGGAACTCATCAAGGCCGGAAAGTGGAACTGGCAGACCGTACTGGAGGAGAGCGCCGCCGTGCGGCACTCCACCGGCAAGGCCGGCATGGTGATCCGTGACTTCGACTACAAGGCCTGGGACAACCTGGCCACCTTCTGGGACGGCTGGGGTGCCGAGGCCTGGAGCACCGACGGCAAGTCCTGCGGATTCGACCGGAAGCCGATGGTCGACGCGATGACCGCCCTGCACAAGGCGATCTTCACGGACATGGCGATGCCCGGCCCCGGCACGACCGCGGACTTCTTCGCCGGCGACGCGGCGATGACCGTCACCCAGATCAGCCGCGCGACCTTGCTGGAAGGTGCGAAGTTCGGCTGGGATCTGGTGCCCTTGCCGGCCGGACCCAGTGGCGAATACGCGGTGATCGGCCAGGCGGGCATTGGTGCCCTCGCCCAGGGCAAGCATGTGCAGCAGGCCAAGGACTTCCTCGCCTACTTCACCAACCCCCAGAACTCCGCGAAGCTCGCCCGCTACTTCCCGCCGCCGCGCAAGTCCCAGCTGACTGCGGAGAACCTCGCCAAGAGCAACCCGCTGCTCACCCCCTCGCAGCTGCAGAGCGTGGTCGTCGACGGCATCGAAAAGGGCATCGCCAAACCCAACCACACCGATCAGGCCGAGCTGGCTCAGCAGGTGCGAGCCGAACTGGACCCGTTGTGGCGCCCGAAGGCGGATGTGGGCGGCATACTCCACGGGCTCTGTTCGCGCATCTCCCCACTGCTGGAGAAGTAGCCATGTCTCTTCCCCAGCGAACCGCCGTAGTGGACCGGCCTGTGAGCCGGCCCACCGCGACCGGGCCGGCCGGAGGCCGGCGGCCGTACTTGACCGCGCGCCGTCGGGATCAGCTCGCCGGGTACCTCTTCGTCGCGCCGCAGTTGCTGGGCAGCGTACTGTTCGTACTGCTGCCCCTCGGCCTCGTCGTTTGGTACAGCACACACGAGTGGAACGTACTGGCTGGCACATTCAGCTATGTCGGCGGTGACAACTACCGCCAGCTTCTCGACGATGCACGGCTGCCCGCGGTGCTCAGGTCCACCGTCGTGTTCTCGGCCGGGCTGGTGGTGTTCAATCTCTCCCTGGCGCTGCTGCTCGCCGTTCTGCTCAATCAGCGGCTACGCGGCATGACAGTGTTCAGGACGATCTTCTTCTCGCCCGTCGTCGTGTCGCTGGTCGCCTGGACAGTCGTATGGGGATTCCTGCTGCAGGCCGACGGCGGCATCAATGGTCTGCTGCGCATGGTCGGGATCGACGGTCCCAACTGGTTGCGCGGCAGTGGGTCCGCCATGTTCTCGGTCATCGTCGTGCAGGTCTTCAAGAACGTCGGCCTGAACATGGTGCTGTTCCTGGCCGCTTTGCAAGGCGTACCACGCCAACTGTACGAGGCGGCACGCGTCGACGGCGCCGGCCCCTGGATCCAGTTGCGCCGGATCACTATTCCGCTGATCAGCCCGACGATCCTGCTGACGTCCGTCATCACCATCGTCGGTTCGCTGCAGGTATTCGCGCAGATCGCCGTGCTGACGCAGGGCGGACCGGGCGTGTCCACGACCGTGCTCGTCTACTACCTCTATCAACAGGCCTTTCACTTCCACCACTTCGGCTACGGCGCGACGCTGTCGATCCTGCTGTTCCTGATCGTTCTGGCGCTCACCGTGTTCCAGTGGCAGCTGCGCAAGAGGTGGGTCTTCGATGAGTCATAAGATCTCGCCCGGTACGAAGGTCGCCCTGTACGGCACCCTGTGCGTCCTCACGATCCCGTTCGTGTTCCCGACCTGGTGGATGGTCATCTCGTCGTTCAAGCCGGTCGGTGACATCTTCGCCTACCCGCCGCAACTGTTTCCTTCGTCACCCACACTCTCTGCCTACCGAAAGGTCTTCCAGCAACAGCCGTTCACGCATCAGTACGTCAACAGCGTGTACATCGCGGTGCTGGTGACGATCGGCACGATGGCGGTGTCCTCGCTCGCCGGGTACGCCTTTGCGCGGATCCGGTTCCGCGGCCAGAATCTGCTGTTCCTGGTCGTACTGGCCGGCCTGCTCATCCCGAGCGAGGTCACCATCGTCCCACTGTTCCGGATGTTCAACGACCTCGGGCTCGTCAACACGCACTGGCCGCTGATCCTGGTGCCGGTCTTCGGCGCGCCGAGTGTGCTCGCCACGTTCATCATGCGGCAGTTCTTCATCAGCCTGCCCCACGAGGTGGAGGAGGCCGCCAGAATCGACGGTCTCGGCCGATTCGCGACCTTCTGGCGGATCGCGCTCCCACTGGCCCGGCCGGCGCTGGGCGCAGTCGCGATCTTCACCTTCCTGCAGAGCTGGAACCTCTACCTCGAACCTGTTGTGTATCTCTCCTCACCGGACATGTTCACGCTGCCGCAGGCACTCACGCAGTACGCCGACGCCTACGGCGGCCCCATGTGGAACGTGCAGCTCGCCGCGGCGTCGCTGACGGCCATCCCGGTGCTGCTCGTGTTCGTTGTCGCCCAGAAGCAGTTCATCGAAGGCCTCGCCCATACAGGGCTCAAGTGAACGCGGTGCTCACGCAGGGGTGAAGAGGCCGTCATCTCACCTCTGCACCTGTCAGGAACCCGATGCGGGTTACCACGCGCACCCTCGGACCGGATGGAGAAGACCTCCCATGCCCCACACGACACGACGTACCGTTCTCGCGGCAGGTCTGGCCGGGATGACCGGTCTGGCCGCCACGGCTACCGGCTTGACGTCTACGGCATTCGCCGCGCCGCGCCCAGTACGCCGCATCGCACTCGTTCCACTCGACGACCGCCCCGTCAACGTCTACTGCCCGAAGATGACCGCCGCTGTTGCCGCATCCGAACTCGACCTGCCGCCACGGCACACCCTGGGCCGCTTCTTCCAGCCCGGGGACGGTGCCGCGATCGCCGACTGGCTCGGCACCGTGCACACCGACGAGTACGTCATCTCGGTCAGCATGCTCGCGTACGGCGGTCTGATCGCCTCTCGCACCGCAGAGCCCACACTGGAATCCGCACGCGCCAACGTCGAGTCGATACGGGCGCTGCGTGCCTCCCGGCCGACCGCGAAGATCTTGGTGCACGACACGATCCAGCGGCTGGCGCTGACCTTCAAGGACCCCGAGTCCGAAGGGTACAGAACCCTGATCGTGGAGTGGGCCAAGCTCTACGACCAGGTGGAGAACCTCGGTCAGGAGGAACTGCGCGCCAGGCTCGACGAGGTCCGCAGGCAGATCCCGGACGAGATGCTCGCCGACTATCTGGCGGCCCGTGCACGCAACCACGAGATCAACAAGCTGTTGGTCGAGTGGGTGGCCGACGGCACGATCAGCCACCTCGTCCTGTCCGAGGACGACACCGCGCCCGTTGGGCTAGGCCGTGCCGAGCGCGTCGAGCTGGAGAAGCTGGTCGCCCAGCGCGGGGCGGAGGACCGGGTGGAGATCTTCCCGGGCGCGGACGAGGTCGACGCGCTGCTGGTAGGACGCTTGATCGCCGCGGACACGCGGCCGACCTACCGCGTGGAGTACGCGGGCGTCTCCGGGGAGGAATGGACCGCGGCGCTGGAGAGCATCCCGTTCGCGGAGAACATCCGCCGTCACGTCAAGACCGCCGACGGCAAGGTCGTCTACGGCGAGGCCGACATCGTGCTCGCGGTCAACACACCATCGGCTTCAGCCGGGCAACGTACCGCCGATCTCGACGCGTTCACCCGTCGGATCGCCCAGTGGTCAGCCACCGGCACACCGGTCATCGTGGTCGATCCGGTCTTCGTCAACCGTGCCGATCACGATCTGGTCGCCCGTCTCGAGAGAGATGTCGAGCTGACGTCCTTGCTGGCGTACTCGGGTTGGAACACCGGCGGCAACGCGCTCGGTCTCGCCCTGGCACACGGCACGGCGCGCTGGGCGTTCCTCCGCGCGTCCCGCTTCGGATCCGGGGTTCCGGACCTGATCGAACCGGGTCGGGCACACGCCGAGTATCTGCTGTACCGGTTCGTCAAGGACGACCCCTGGAAGAACGTGGTGCAGCAGCAGGCCTACGCGCGGGCGCGGGAACAGGGCTGGAACCCGCTGAACCTCACGGCCGAACAGAAGACGTTCTTCGACGGCTGGGCGCGTGAGCGCCTCGTACCGCTGACCCAGCAGTACGTCGCCGACCACTTCGCAGGACGCCGCATTGTCCTTGGCCACCGTGGCGCAACGACGCGCACGGTCCGGCTGGACGGCCTGTCCGAGGTGTTCGTGGAACTGCCCTGGGATCGCCTTTTCGAAGTCACCCTCGAACCGCACGTCACGCTTTCCTGAGACAGGAGTTGCTGATGAAGCAAGGAATAAGACGCCGCAGCCTGCTCGTCGGCGGTGCTGTCGGCCTGACGGCCGCCGCGACCGCCAACCCCCTGGCCGCTGCCGCGCCTGCCCGCACCGAACCGGTGACGCCGGTTCCCACGCTCATCCCGCAGCCGCAGGCGATGGAGCTGACCGGCGGCAAGCCCTTCGAGGTCACGGCCGACACCGCCATCACGGTGCGGCACCCGGCGCCGGAGGCACACCGCGGGGCAGAGCAACTCGCCGCGTTGCTGCGTGGTGCGACCGGATACCCCGTGCCGATCGTGTCCGGTGCCGCGGTGCCGCATGCGATCACGCTGGCCGCCGATGACGAGACTCCCTCCGCCGAGGGATACCGGCTGGACGTGGCACCGGGTGGTGTCTTCCTGCGCGCCGCCACCCCGGCCGGGTTGTTCTACGCGACGCAGACGCTGCGCCAGCTGCTGCCCGCCACGGTGGAATCGACCGTGCCGCAACCGGGGCCGTGGACGATCCCGAGCCTGCACGTCGACGACGCACCGAGATGCGCCTGGCGCGGCTCCATGCTGGACGTTTCCCGGCACTTCTTCACCGCCGGCGAGGTGAAGCGCTACATCGACATCCTGGCGCTGTACAAGATCAACCGGCTGCACCTGCATCTGAGTGACAATCAGGGCTGGCGGCTGGAGATCAAGAGCTGGCCGCGGCTGGCCACCTACGGAGGCAGTGCGGAAGTCGGTGGTGGCCCGGGGGGTTTCTACACCCAGGAGGAGTACGCGGGGATCGTCCGGTACGCCGCCGAACGGCACATCATGGTCATCCCTGAGCTCGACATGCCCGCACATGTCAATGCGGCACTGGCCAGCTACGCCGAGCTGAACTGCGATGGAGTGGCGCCGCCGCTCTACACCGGGTCGACGGGCATCCACACGTCCCTGTGCATCGACAAGGACATCACGTACAAGTTCGTCGACGACGTGCTCGGTGAACTCGCCGACCTCACCCCTGGGCGGTATCTGCACATCGGTGGCGACGAGGCGCTGGCCACGAAACCGGAGGACTACCGGACGTTCATCCGCCGCGCGCAGCAGACGGTGCACGACAACGGCAAGCTGATGATGGGCTGGGAGGAGGTCGCTCTTGCTGACCTCGCACCGAGCACCGTCGTGCAGTTCTGGGCGAACGCGACGAAGGCGCGCAGCGCGCTGGCGCAGGGTGCGAAGCTCGTCGTATCGCCGAACCGCAAGGCGTACTTCGACATGAAGTACAACGCGCAGACGCCTTACGGGCACGATTGGGCTGGCTACACCGACGTGTACGACGGCTACTCCTGGGACCCGACGACGTACATCGACGGTGTCGGTGAGGCACAGGTGCTCGGGGTGGAAGCCGCACTGTGGACAGAGCGGGTGGCCACGTTCGAGGAAGTGCAGTACATGACGTTGCCGCGGCTTCCCGGTGTGGCGGAGATCGGCTGGTCGCCGGTCTCCGGCCGGGCCTGGGAGGAGTACCGCCATCGCCTTGCCGCGCACGGTCCACGGTGGTCCCGACTGGGCTGGCAGTACTACCGTTCGATCGAGGTGCCGTGGGCGTGATCACACGATCGGTACGCACGGTTACTCGCCCTGCCTCGCTCATGATCGCGGTGGTCCTGGTCCTGGTGGGCGCAGTCCAGATCCGGGCTGTCACCGTTGGGAACTCGGCCCCTGCCGTGCGGGCCACGGGCACGGATCGGACCCACCAGGTCGTCACGTGGGGGGCGGGCATGCAGGAAACCACCGGCCCCGTTGTAGGTCAGACGGTCCGCAACATCCTCCACACCAGCGTTGGAGGGGACAACCTGCGGGTATCTCTGTCGAACGCGGCAGGGGATGCGCCGGTGACCTTCGACGGTGTGTTCGTCGCGGTGCAGGCGGACGGCGCGACACTGGTCGGGGGATCGAACCGGCAGGTCACCTTCGGCGGAAGCACATCCGTCACGGTCCCGCCGGGGGCAGCAGCGCTCAGTGATCCGCTCGGCGGGACACTTCCCGCCGAGCAGAACCTCGCCGTGAGCGTCCACACCAGCGATAACGGAGGCACCGTCACGGGGCACAATATGTTCCGGACGCAGTTCTCCTACATCTCCACGGCCGGGAACCACGCCGCCGACGAGTCGGCGAGTGCGTTCACCACGTCGGTCAGCAGGTGGTACTGGGTCGCGGCGATAGTCGTCGAGGTCCCGAAGGAGATCGATACGCTGGTGGCCTTCGGCGACTCGATCACCGATGGGTACGACTCCACCCCGAACGCCAACAACCGCTGGCCGGACCACCTCGCAAGGCGTCTCCTCGCCGGGCCCGAACCGCATCGGTCCGGCATCTCGAACCAGGGAATCTCGAGCAACAAGGTCCTGGCGGACGGCAAGGGCGACAGCGCTCAAGCACGGTTTGATCGAGATGTCCTGGCGCAGCCGAATGTCAGCACGGTCATCATGATGGAGGGCGTCAACGACATCGGCGCGGACAACGCGTCGGCGCAGCAGCTCATCTCCGCGTATCAGCAACTGATCAACCGAGCCCATGCGCGCGGCATCTGCATACTCGGCGGGACACTGACGCCCTTCGAGGGTTCTGGCTACTACTCGCCGCAGCGGGAGACCGTTCGCCAAGCCGTCAACGACTGGATCCGTACCAGCGGCGCCTTCGACGCGGTGATCGACTTCGACAAGGCGACACGCGATTCCGACCGGCCCACGCGACTGTTGCCAGCCTACGACAGCGGCTTGCACCTGCACCTCAACGACGCGGGCTATCGGGCGATGGCGGATGCGGTAACTCTTCAGGACCTCGCGTGCAAGTGAGTGCCCCGAACAAGTGAGTGCCCCGAAAGATGGTGTGCGGCGCGGGCCGGAAGAGCCGTCAGGGCTGCCGGCCCGCGCCGCACACCGTACCGGGGTCTATCAGGAATCAGGCTCTACCAAGATTTTCGTAGCCGTTGATCGCTCGCCGGGATAGATCAGTTGAGCAGGATGCGGTGGCGGAGGAGGCGGAAGCCAGCCCGGCCGTACATCTGGCGCTTGATCAGTTTCGTCTTGGTGTTGACACCTTCGGTCCCGCCGTTGTGGAACGGGAGGGTGAGCCCGTTGACAACGGCATCGTGGTCGCGTTCCAGGCCGCGGGTGAAGGCGTGCAGGTGGGGGAGGTCGTCCTCGCGGACACGGGAGATCCACTCGTGGAGGCGACGGCCGTTGTCCGCGGCGGGCTTGAGGAGGTCCGCGAAGGTGCGGATGTGCCGGTCAGGGCCGTCATCTCGGGGCCGCCGAACCCCGACCCACCCTGGCGGACAGCCCGGCTGGGCCCCCACCAGCCGAGAAGAGGCCGACCGTACCGCCGCAGTCGGCAGTGTCGGCGCCGCCGCTGATGCCGCCTCCTCCGACGATTCCCCCGCTGCCACTCCGGCCCCGCCGCAGTCCGCCCGGCCCGCCCGTAGGCGAGGCCTGCGCCGCTGGTTCGGCCGACAGAACAGGCAAGTTGTGAACCAGCCGGCGGTCTGCACGTATGGGTACGGGTACGTACCCATATGCTGCGGGGCTGGGAAGGAGCGCGACTATGTCTGATGCCAATGTCCGTATTCCCGAAGAGGCCAAGCATCGCCTCGCTGCCATCGCGGCCAGTGAGGGGCAACCTTGGGCCGGTAGCGACCCGTCCGCTCGGCCCTGAACCCGTCCATCGGATTGTGATGCGCATTCGGTCGCCCTTGACGTAGGCGACGACCCAGCGGGAACGGATTGACCAGCAGCGATCCGCTGTTCCGCTCCAGATGGAAGTCGTAGAAAGCGCGCAGGACCGTCTCGCAGTGGGCTCGAGTGCTGGCTGCGTACTTCGTGCCGACCGTCGGCTTCCCGGTCACCGGATTCGGCGTCCCAGGTGCAGGCCGTCCCGGCTTCCTCGGCGACATCGGCTCCGACTCCGCAGGGTCCTGGCCGCGATGGCGCCAGTGCACCCGCGCCGGCTTGTCCGCTATCTGCATCCACAGCATGAAATCCCGGGCATCCTCCCGGGCTGCCCGATCCCAGCACGTGTTCACGTGCCGTCAGGAACCTCCACCATCGAAGCAGATCCATGCCGTACGACCGCAGCGTCGTGACCGGGCTACCGGCCGCCAAAAGATCCTTGAGATAGAGCGCGACCGGCTCACTCCGTTCCCCAGAACAGTCCAGTAGCCGGACCGGCTCCCACGGGTCCCCCGTCTCCACCAAGCACCCGGAATCGGGCACGACAAGATCCCTCAAGTCCCTCTCGGGACCGCTTGCTTGACCCATGCCGGAAAGCTAGCACCACCCCTTCTGAACTGCACAAATGCATGATTTAGTTCAGTCAACACACCGCCCCCGCCTACGGCACCAAGCTGCGCTGGTCCGCGCCGAAGCTGATTGCCCAGGCCAACGAGACGGTCAAGGGCGCGGCGGTCCGTACGGTCTATGTCCTGGCGCCCGCTCCCCGCACGGCCATCAGCACCACGGCTGCCGATCCGGCGCCAACGGCAGCGGCCGCGCCCGAGACGCCGCCGCGTACCCGCGAGTCCACGTCGGCCGGCTGCTGTCGAGCGGCAGTCCCGGGAGCAGGCCAGGAAACCGGAGGAACTGTTCGGCGACGGCCAGGCCGCCATCGCCGAACTCCGGGAGCGCGTGGCCGCTGGCCATCGCCGATGCCGGATACGGCGATGCCGCCGCCTTCCGCCGCGGCCTCTGAACGAGCGGGGGCTCAACTACGTGGTGGGGATCTCCAGCACGCTGTCTGCCCAGCCCGGCGGCACGGTCCCCGTCGCCGAACCATACGGCGGCAACGGACGCCCACCGGGGGCGAAGTAGGGGTCCGAGTAGGAACGGAACAGAGAACCGGCGTTGCTGTCAGAAGCTTTGACGGGGCGTCCGTACCCCGCACCTCTACGTCGCTGCTGCCGTCGTCTGTTCGTCGTGTTCGCGCAGCATCCGCATGACGGTCGCGGGCGAGGGGTGCTGTCCCTTCTTCTTGCCCGTGGTGATGACGAGGCGCTTGGCGATGTCGCGCAGGCTCATCTCCTGCTCGCGCAGGTGGAGGGCCATGGACAGCATGTCGTCGTCGGTGACGCCCGCGCCGCCGATGGTCTGCCGCGCTTGCGGGCGGACTCGTGGCCTTCCAGGGTGCGGTCGCGGATGTACTCGCGTTCCATACCGGACAGGGCGGCCAGCACGGTGAACACGACTCCGGAGGGGTCGTGCGAGCCCTGGAGCTCACCGGTGAGGAACTCCAGGCCGACGTCGCTCGCCTTCAGTTCCTCGGCCAGGGTCGCCAGTTCGATGCGCGGCCGAGCCGCTTGTGCTCGTGGACGACGAGCGTGACGCGCACCCCGGAGGCGCGCAGTTCGCCGGCGAGGGCGACGGCCTTGTCCAGTTCGGGGCGCTGGGTGGCGCGCTCCTCGCGCAGTGTCACGGTCGCCCGGACGCTATCAGTCCGGGCGTCATCGAGGCCAACCCATTTTCCTGCCGACCCATCTGTGTGGACCCGGTCGGCCGTTTCATAGGTGTTCGCCTGTGAAACACCGTCACCCGGCGGACGTGTCCAGGGCGAACCGTGTTTCACGAGTTGTTGCAAACGGCTCGACAGTTTGAAACCCCTCATGAAACAGTCGGGGCTCGTGAGCGACGACTTCAAGCGCGTGGAATCGCACGACTGCCCGATGTCCACCTGCGCCGCCCCCGCGGGCTCGCCGTGCCGCACCGGCAAGGGCAAGGTGGCCATCCAGTACCACACCGCCCGCTTTCGCCTCGTGCCCCAACTCGCCAAGTCCCTCAACGTGCCGACCCCCGCCGTGCGCAAGCCCGGCTCCGCCTGGGCTGAGCTGCCCCGGCCAAGGAACGCCGGCGCCGAACCCGTCGGGCACGCCCGCCTGGGGTACGCCCGTGCATCCACCGCCCGGCAGTCCCTCGACTCGCTCGCCGAAGCCGGGGTTACCCGGATCTTCTCCGAGAAGACCTCACCCTTCTTCACGGTCGGGCGATTGACGTAGGTGTCGCCGGGAGCGCCTCAACAACAAGGCACTCCCGAAAGGCAACAACCTATGCATTCTGTGCATTTCACTGCGGAGACATCGTCGGACGGTGTCCTTGAACGCGACTTCACTCGCCAAGAGTGCCGACCTAGCGTGTCGTAACCGGACGCAATTACCACAAAGGGGTCTAGATGAAGCAACCACCGATCACTCGCAGGCGGCTTCTCCAGGTGGCTGGGATCGGCGGAGCGGCTCTGGCCGCGCCCGCCGCGCTCAACCTCTCACCAGCGGCCGCTCAGGCCCGAACAGACTCCAGCCAATCAACACTCATTGATGTGACTCCCACCGTCGAGAACGGAGTCGCCTGGTACGAGGTCGCCCAATGGGGCGTGGAGGGCAAGGCCTGGCAGGACACGGAGCGCTTCTATGACCGTCTTCCCGCCAGAGCTAGATCAACAGTCCGACCGGAGGTATGGAATCTGAGCCACGACTCCGCCGGGATGTTGACCCGGTTCGAGACCGATTCGACTGTCTTTCACGCCCGCTACCGCCTGAACTCCTCGACACTGTCCCTGCCCCAAATGCCCGCGACCGGGGCGAGCGGCTTGGACCTCTACGCGCGGACCAGCTCAGGTGTCGACCGCTGGCTCGCTGGGACGATACCGGCGACCCAGTTTGTGGAGCAACGTCTCGTGACCGGGGTCGATCCTGGTCGTCGACTCTACACCGCCTACCTTCCGCTCTACAACGGCGTCGAGTCCCTCCAGATCGGCGTGGATCCGGGCGCCTCATTCCAAGGAGTGCAACCGCGCGCCGAACGACCTGCGGTCTTCTACGGGACCTCCATCATGCAGGGCGGGGTGGCGTCACGTCCCGGCATGTCTATCACCGCGATCCTCGGCCGGCGCTTCGACTGCCCGACGATCAACCTCGGCTTCCGCGGCAACGGCACGATGGACCTGCCAGTCGGCGAACTGCTGACTGAAATCGACGCGTCGGTCTATGTGATCGACTGCCTTCCCAACCTGACTCCGGCCATGGTTGCAGAGCGTACCGAGCCGCTCGTGCGCCTGCTCCGCGCCACACGACCAGACACCCCGATCCTCCTCGTCGAGGACCGGACCTACGCGAATGCCACTTTCGTCGAGTCGTCCCGGCAGCAGCAGGCCGGTAGCCGGGCTGCCCTACATGCCGCGTACATGAACCTGCGTACCTCCGGCGTCAAGCATCTGTTCTATCTCGAGGGCGACCACCTGGTCGGTGACGATGGTGAGGGCGAGGTGGAGGGATCGCACCCCAGCGACCTCGGGATGTTCCGCTACTGCGACGCCTACCAGCGTGTCCTGCGGCCCTTCCTGGCGTCCCAGTAGTATCGGCGAAATTTCCAGAGGCTCCGACCAGCATTTCCGTTGCTTTTGCGGCGATTGCTACATCTGCCGCCAATTGCATCGGATGCGAACTGGCGATGGTATGCGTATCGCTGGGGCCGAGGGTGGCAACCATCGGGCTGACCAGGGGAATTGGGTCACGGCTCCGAGGGGGACGATACCGGCTGCGGAGATATTGAGGTGCCAGCGGTGCCGTCGTTCCAGGGGGTGACCTGCGGCTCTTCCGTGGACTCGCATTGGATGCGGTTTTCTCGCATCCAATGCGAGTGACGGAGAGTGGTGGAACCGTGGGTTTCAACGGGTCGGTGCCAGGTGCGGCGAGGCTGCACCTGGTCGACGGGGTCGCGCTGCTGCGGCCGGAAGAACAGGTCTTCACGGCGATGCTGACCGGGTTCGCCAACCAGCAGCTGGCGCGGAACCTGGCCCGCACGACCGTGGAGGGCAGGGAGAACACGGTCAAGGCGTTCACCGCCTACGTGAACACCTACCCCTGGCACTGGACGCCGACGATGATGGACGAGTGGCTCGGTGACCTGCGCTCGCTGCGCGACCTGAAATGTTCGACGATCCGCTCGTACTCCGAGGCGGTGCGCGCCTTCTGTCACTTCGTTACCGACCCCCTCTATGAGTGGGCGGCGACCTGCGAGGAGCGGTTCGGCACCCACCCCGTCCAGGTGGTGCACGAGTGGAACACCGCGGTGCACGCCCAGGACAACGAGTCGGACCCGAAGAAGCGCGCGTTCACCAAGGCCGAACTGCACGCCTTCTTCTCCCACTGCGACGACGAGGTCGCCCGGATCCGGGCCTTCGGCCGCAAGGGCGGCCCTCGGGCTGCTCCTCGGGTTCGCGCCCCAGCTCGTCCTGTCCATCGCCGGCGGTTAGCCGCGCACCTGCAGCCCGAAACCCGTGCGGCCCGCGGGCTCCAGTCCCTCCTTCAGGTGCAGCGAGGGGATCTCGTAGTCACCAAAGTTCTGCCACCGGAACGCGATCGGCTCGGTCGACTCCAGAGTGAGCAGGCGCTGCTCCCAAGCCTTGGCGACGTCCGGGTAATCCTCGCCGGTCATCCGGTCGGTGCCGTACAGCACGAACGGCGGCAGCACCTCGATGCCCGGGTAGTAGAGGATGCCGTGGTGGATCGGGAACAGCAGATCGTCGATGGGGCCGTTGATCCCGCGAGCGGCGTAATGCGACTCCGGGCCGCCGGCGGTCACCGATAGCAGAGCCTTCCTGCCCGCGAGGGTGCCTTCGCCGAAGCGCTCGCCGACCTGGTGTCGCTGCGCTCGCCGACGCCGTACGCGAAACGGTAGGTGAACACCCTGTCCACCCAGCCTTTGAGGATCGCGGGCATCGTGTACCACCACAGCGGGAACTGGAAGATGATCGTGTCGGCCCACAGCAGCTTCTCCTGCTCGGCGAGGACGTCTGGGGTGAGCGTCCCGGCGTCGAAGGCCCGGCCCGAGTCCAGGGCGACCTTCAGCGGACTTGAGGCGTCGGGGCCGTAGTCCGCGGCGTCCACGACCGCCTTCCAGTTCATCGCGTACAGATCGCTCACCCGTACCTCGTGCCCGGCGGTCTCCAATGTCGACACCGCGAGGTCCTTCAGCGAGCAGCGGCGTGAGTGCCTACGCGCGGCGGCCTGGGGTGTTGGCCCGGCTGCGTCAGCAGCGTGCCGCGGAAGCTGGGCGTACGGCGTGACAGCGACGGCGTACAGCACGAGGTGACCGGGTACGGCCCGCCCGCGGCTGTCTGCCCCGCAGCTCTTCAGACCCTGGCCGCCGCCACAGATCTCCCCTGCCGCTGGGGGCGGCATGCGGAGTGCGTACACTGACGGCTGCGAAGGGGAGTAGCCCCGCAAACTGGTCGTCGACATGCTGGAACCTTTTACGGTTCCCGGTGGCCGGGCCTGTGCAGAGTCTGCCGGGCGGGCGAGACCTTCGGTTCCTTGTCGACGACGTATGCGCGTCGCGGGGCCGAGGTCGTACGCGTAGATCCCCTCGCGTCATCGCCTGGTCTCCCGCGGTGCGGGAAAGCTGGACGATCAGCGTGATCCATTTTGTGTTGCTCATCGTGTGCGCGGTGGCGATCTACCTGTCCT
>NZ_JBSFMS010000108.1:0-25436 GCF_053599675.1 Streptomyces sp. NPDC000880
GTGGTTTCTTCGGCGAGGTGCTCGCACCCGACCTGCGCGAGCCCCTGCAAGGCCGGACCCTGCCCCCGCAGGCCGCTGCTGCTGGAACTCACTGAAAGTGAGACGGCCCGCGGCTCTGTGTTCTATGACGCTGTTTGTGCGGTGTTACGCGGTCAGGCGGACTTCCGGCTGTCCCGCGGATGCACAGCGATGTTCATGGCGCCGGAACGCAGGACCGCCAGCCTCTCGGCCAGCACCTCCTCCAGTTCCTCGCGGGTGCGCCGCTCCATGAGCATGTCCCAGTGCGTTCGCGCCGGCTTGCCCTTCTTCTCCTCGGGGCCATCCCCGTCCACCAGGAGTGCCTGGGCGCCGCACGCCTTGCACTCCCACTCCGGCGGAATTTCCGCCTCTACCGAGAACGGCATCTCAAAACGATGTCCGTTCTGGCATGCGTACTCCACCGCCTGGCGCGGGGCCAGATCGATGCCGCGGTCCGTCTCGTAGCTGGTAACCACGAGGCGCGTACCGCGGAGAGCTCGCTCACTCATGAATCGTGCCTCCCGGGCTTGTCGCCCACAGGACAGGTGTCGCTGTCGTCGTCATCAGGTCAACGTCCGGTCGGCGGTAAAGATTCCCGTTCCGGGTCAAGCGTCGCCCGTCGTGCCGCCCTTGTTGTACCCACCATTGCCCGGTTTGTCACATCTGGCAGAAAGTGTCACCCAGTGATTCACTTCTTCAGCACGCAGTAACGGTCCGCCTGGCAGGCCAACGGCGTACACTACCGGCCTTTCACTTCAACGTCTAAATCCGCTCCGGGACCGGGTTGCCCGCGGCGGCCACCGCACGCCGCACCGGGACCCGCGCCAGCAGTACGAAACCGAGCGCGAAGAAGGCCACCAAAGAGATGATCGCGTCCCGATAACTGCCGGTCAGCTGGTATGCCAGGCCGAAGACCAGCGGCCCCAGCCAGCTCAGGCCGCGGTCGCTCATCTCGTACGCCGAGAAGTACTCGGCCTCCTTGCCGCGCGGCACCAAATGTGAGAACAACGACCTCGACAGCGCCTGGCTGCCGCCCAGAACCAGACCGATCGCGCCCGCCAGCGCGAAGAACCAGACTGGTTCCCTGGCCGGCAGGAAGTATCCAGCCGCCAGAATCAGCGTCCATACGGCGAGCGAGGCGAGGATCGTGCGCTTGGCCCCATGTGTTCTGGCCAGCCGTCCCATCCCCAGCGCACCCACCACCGCGAGCACCTGCACCAGCAGCACCGCGGTGATCAACGTCGTCTGGTCGAGGCCCAGCTCCTCGGAGCCGTAGATCGAGGCCTGCGAGATCACCGTCTGGACCCCGTCGTTGTAGATCAGGTAGGCCAGCAGGAACGACAGCGTCAGCGGATGCCTGCGCATGTCCCGCAGTGTGGCCGTCAACTGCCGCCAGCCGGACCCGACCGCGCCCTCGCCGCTGGGCGACACCCGCCGGTCCCGCAGCCGCCGCAGTGGCACGAGCGTGAAAGCGCCCCACCACAGGCCGGCCGACGCCAGACAGATCCGTACCGCCGCCGACTCCGACAGACCGAACGAATCATGGCCCGAGTAGACGACGAGATTCAGCACGAGCACCAGCGCGCCGGACAAATAGCCGAAGGCCCAGCCCCGCGACGACACCGCATCGCGCTCGTCCGGCTCCGCGATCTGCGGCAGATAGGCGTTGTAGAGCACCATCGACACCGAAAGCGAAGCGTTCGCGACGATCAGGAGGAACGCGCCCAGCAGATACCGCTCACCGTCGAGGAAGAACATCCCCGTCGTCGCGGCCGCCCCTACGTAGGCGGCCACCGCAAGCAATGGTTTCTTGCGTCCCGTACGGTCGGCCACCGCACCCGCCAACGGCATCAGCAGCACCGCGAGCACCACCGAGACGGACACGGCGTAGGCGAAGACCGATCCAGCCCGTACCGGAATGCCCAGAGGATGCACAAAGCCGTCGGCATCCGCGGCGGCCTTGGCCACCGAGGTCAGATACGGCCCCAGGAAGACCGTCAGCACACTCGTCGAGTAGACAGAGCACGCGAAGTCGTAGAAATACCAGCCGCGTTGCTCGCGCACGCGCTCAGTCGTCCCGGTCGTCCGGTCCGCGGTATCGCCCGTCACCCCGCGCCCCCTCGCTCGTCCCTGTGGTGCAGACGCGCGGGGTTCAGACCCAGACCCCCCGGTCGGTCAGTACCGTACGCAACGTCTCCAGATGATCGGTCATGATGCCATCCACTCCGAGGTCCAGGAGCGCCGCCATCCGATCAGCGTCGTTCACCGTCCAGACATGGACCTGCAGACCCCGTTGGTGCGCGGCCGTCACAAAACGCCGGTCCACCACCCGGATACCGTTCTGCGCCTGAGGAACCTGCGCACACACCGCGCCCATCCGCAGCGCCGCCGGAATTCCGTACGAGCGCAGCCGCAGTCCCAGCACGCCGCGCACTCCGTACGAGGTCGCCAGCCGCGGGCCCGCCAGCCGCATTGCCCGAGCCACCCGGCCCTCCGAGAACGAGCCGATGCACACCCGGTCCCACGCGCTCGCGCGGCGGATCAGGTCGACCAGCGGGACCAGCGCGGGCTCCGCCTTGATGTCCACATTCCAGCGGGCTTCCGGGAACTCCTCCAGCAGCTCCTCGAAGAGCGCCAGCGGTTCCTTGCCCCCCACCCTGGCCTGCTGGACCTCGCTCCAGGGCAACACCGCGATCTTGCCGCTCGCGTCCGTCACCCGGTCCAGCGTCGTGTCGTGGAAGGCGACCAGCTTGCCGTCCGCGGTGGTGTGCACATCGGTCTCGAAGTAGCGGTAACCGATTTCGGCGGCCCGCCGGAACGCGGCCGCGGTGTTCTCGATCCCGTCCGCCGCGCCGCCGCGGTGGGCGAAGGCGAGAGTGGAGGGATGGTCCAGGTAAGGGTGGAGTGTGCGGGTCACTCCCGCAGTATCGCCCGCCCCGGTGTCCCGCCGGCGACCACCGTGCTGCCACTGTCCTCATCACGGATGGCGAAGACGCGCAGGAACAGCTGCGCCAGTGGCCCGATGGCGAGGGCGTAGGCGACCGTGCCGGCCCCCACCGAACCGCCGAGTACGAAACCGGTCGCCACGACGACCACCTCGATGGCCGTACGGACCAACCGGATCGAACGGCCCGTGACGCTGTGCAGACCCGTCATCAGACCATCACGAGGACCGGGGCCGAACCGCGCCGAAATATACAGCCCCGTCGCCACGCCATTGAGCACGATGCCCCCGATCAGCACCCCAATCTGCACCCCGAGCCCCTGTGCGTCCGGGACCAGCGCAAGCGTGCTGTCCATCGCCACGCCGACCACAAAGACATTGGAGACCGTGCCAAGCCCGGGCCGCTGCTTGATCGGAATCCACAGCAGCAGCACAACCGCACCGACGATGATCGACACGACGCCGATCGTCAGTCCCGTCAGCTCGGCGAGACCCTGATGCAGCACCCCCCACGGCTCAAGGCCGAGCCCCCCGCGCACAAGAAGCGCCGAGCTCACCCCGTACAGCGTCAGACCGATGTACAGCTGCAGCAGTCTGCGGGTGAGATGCCTCGACACCGTGGACACAGTGACGCCCCCTCTGGTGGTTGTGGACTGATGCATGACACTCTGTGGCTACGGAACTAACGTCAACCATGGCCAATTCGAGGAAGGTGGACTGACTTCAATGACGCAGTGGACCTCTGCGGTGGGTGCGGCTCAGCTCGCCCGGCAGCTCACCTCCCAGCAGCCACGCCCGGCCGGCCCCGGCGCCCGCAAGCCCCCGGCCTACCGCGCCCTCGCCGACGGCATCCGGCTTCTCGTCCTCGAAGGGCGCGTCCCCGTCGCCGCCCGGCTGCCCGCCGAACGCGAACTCGCCGTGTCGCTGTCCGTCAGCCGTACCACCGTCGCCGCGGCCTACGAGGCGCTGCGCGCCGAAGGCTTCCTGGAGTCCCGCAGGGGAGCGGGCAGCTGGACAGCCGTGCCGGCCGGGAACCCGCTGCCCGCGCGCGGACTCGAACCCCTGCCGCCCGAGTCGCTCGGCTCAATGATCGACCTCGGCTGCGCCTCCCTGCCCGCGCCCGAACCCTGGCTCACCCGTAGCGTCCAGGGCGCACTCGAAGAACTGCCGCCGTACGCGCACACCCACGGCGACTACCCGGCCGGACTGCCCGCCCTGCGCCAGATGCTCGCCGACCGCTACACCGAGCGCGGCATCCCCACCATGCCCGAGCAGATCATGGTCACCACTGGGGCGATGGGCGCGATCGACGCCATCTGCCACCTCTTCGCCGGGCGCGGCGAGCGCATCGCCGTCGAATCCCCCTCCTATGCCAACATCCTTCAGCTGATGCGTGAAGCCGGGGCCCGGCTGGTGCCGGTGGCCATGGCCGCAGGGCTGACCGGCTGGGACATGCCCCGCTGGCGGCAGGTGCTGCGGGACGCGGCGCCGCGGCTCGCGTACGTGGTGGCCGACTTCCACAACCCCACCGGAGCACTGGCCGACGAGGACCAGCGCCGCCGCCTCGTCGACGCCGCACGCTCCGCGGGCACGGTCCTCGTCGTCGACGAGACCATGTCCGAGCTGCACCTGGACGAGGGCATCGACATGCCGCGGCCGGTCTGCGCCTTCGACCCGGGGGGCAGCACCGTCCTCACGGTCGGCTCGGCCAGCAAAGCGTTCTGGGCCGGCATGCGCATCGGCTGGGTGCGCGCGGCGCCGGACGTGATCCGCTCGCTGGTCGTGGCTCGTGCATACGCCGACCTCGGCACGCCCGTCCTGGAACAGCTTGCCGTCAACTGGTTGATGCAGACTGGGGGTTGGGAGGAAGCCGTCTCCATCCGCCGGTCCCAGGCGCGCGAGAACCGCGACGCGCTGGTCGCGGCGGTGCGCCGGGAGCTGCCCGACTGGGAGTTCGACGTGCCGAGTGGAGGGCTCACCCTCTGGGTGCGTACGGGTGGCCTGTCCGGATCCCGGCTCGCGGAGGTCGGCGAACGGGTGGGCGTGCGGGTGCCGTCCGGGCCGCGCTTCGGGGTCGACGGCGCCTTCGAGGGCTATGTACGACTGCCGTTCACGGTCGGCGGTCCGGTCGCGGATGAAGCGGCGACACGACTGGCGGCCGCCGCGCGGCTCGTCGAGACGGGAGCGACCACCGGCACGGAAGCGCCGCGGACATTCGTCGCCTGACGGCGGAGGTCAGCCCTCGGCCGGGACGGCAGCGGGCACGGGACCATGCGAGGGCGAGGGCGCGGGATCAGGCGAGGAAGCGTGCGCGGCCGGCTCGGCCCCATCCGGGTGTGCCGGCAGCAGTTCCAGCACGGCCTGTCGGTGAGCCTCGCTGGTGGCGTCGTCGTACGGGTCCGGGGTCGCCGGCACCTGAAGCCTGAGCACCGGCCCCGTACCGAGCCGTGCGTATCCGCGGCCCGGCGGGACGTCGGGCGTCGGCGTGGTGTGCGGCTTCGTCCCGAGTACCGACTCGACCTGCTCAAAGGTGGCGGGGCCCAGCACCACCCGGGCGCGGGTGTGCGTCCGCACGGTCTCGGTGAGCGAGTCCACGCTGTCGAACTGCTCGGCCACGACCACCGTCACCTGCGCCGCCCTGCCGTGCCGCAGCGGGACCTGCAGCAGCTGCTGCGGATCGGTGCGCCCGTCGGCCGCCGCCAGGTGGCCGAAGATGCTCGGCCGGTCCAGCAGGATCCACAACGGCCGCTTGGTGTCGTCGGGCGCGGGATGCCCGGCCTGCCGGGCGCGGTTCGCGGCGATCAGCCGGCGCTCGGTCTCGTGCGCGGCCCACTCCAGGCTCGCCAGCGCCCCGGCCAGTCCGCATTCGACGGCCAGTACGCCGGTGCGCCCCGTCAGGCACGCGTACTCACCGGTGCCGCTGCCCTCGACGATCAGTACGTCTCCGTGCTGCAGAGCCTGGAGAGCGATCGAGCGAAGCAGGGTCGTGGTGCCGCTGCCCGGCTCGCCGACGGCGAGCAGATGCGGTTCCGTCGAGCGCGGCCCGGTGCGCCAGACGACCGGTGGCGCGTCCCGGGTCTCCTCGCCCTCCGTGACCGGCACGGTGCGCTGCACCGCGCCGTCGTCGGTGAAGCCCAGCACGGTCTCGCCGGGCACAGTGACGAAACGCTGGGCGGCGATGGAGGTGGGCAGTGCGGGCAGCACGCTCATCACGAGCTGGTTGCCCTCCTCGTCCCAGGTGAAGAGATACTCGCGGCCGCGCCCGGACTTGGCGTGCAGCAGCTGCTCGATCCGGGCCCGGGACTCGGCCTCACCGTCGGTGAAGTACGCGGGGTAGGCCACCCGAAGCTGGGTGAGCCGCCCGTTGCCGTCGAACTCGTAGTCGCTGAAGGCCTTGCCCCATTCGCCGCCGTGGGCGAAGAGCGGCGCCGGGTCCTCGGTGACGGAGAAGTACGGCATGAGGGCCTCGTACAGAGCCTGGAGCCGCCCGGCCTCCGCGTCGTCGGGCCCGGTCCTCACCGGCGTGCGCACCCGGCCCTTCCAGGCGGCCGCGGCCATCACCGTGATCAGGGCGACCAGCGGCCCGTACGGGATGAGCGCGACCACCAGGACGCAGGCCGCGGCCAGGAACAGTGTGGGACCACGCCGTTCCTTGGGCGTGGCGGCCCACTTGCGCCCGGCCATCACGACCAGTTGCCGCAGACCACGGCTGATCGCGATCAGCGGATGGAGGACGTCCGTGGCACTGTCGGCGGCCGTGCGCGCGATCTGGCGGCTCCGGGCGATCTGTGCGCTGCCGCTGCTGAGAATGCGGGGGAATGGTCGCCGGGCCACATCGGTCTCCTGAAGGTGCTGAAGGTGCTGGGTGGGGCTGTGAGCGTCAGAACTTGATCCCGCCCAGGAGGCTGGCGAGGCTCGCGCTGCCGGCCTTGATGCTGGGGGCGATGGCGGTGCCCGCAACGAAGAAGCCGAAGAGCGAGCAGACGATCGCGTGGGACACCTTGAGCCCGCCCTTCTGAGAGAGGAGGAAGACGATGATTGCGAGCAGCACGACGCCTGAGATGGAGAGGACCATGAGAGTTCTCCTGGTTGAGGGGACAGTCACCATGAGTTGTTCCAGGATCACAAGAAGTATCCATGTGACAAAAGGCCCAAATAGGTGAATTTCTCAGGATTTCACTGCACTGGCGGACGTCACGTCACCGATCGGCGGGCACACTGCGCCGTTGCACGGCACAGTGCCTCCCCCTGTGTGTTCCTCGCCGCGGGCCGGGACGCGTCATGTCGGTGCACGGGCAGTACCCTGTCGATTCACTCGTACGGCGGCTCTTGCCGTGCACCCCAGGTCAACGCAGTGAAGGGCGGTCCATCCGATGAGTGAAGCCCCGGATCCCGAGGTGATCGAACTCGCGACCAAGGTCTTCGACCTGGCTCGCCATGGAGAGACCGAGGCTCTCGCCGCGTACATCGACGCCGGTGTCCCCGCCAACCTCACCAACGACCGTGGCGACACCCTTGTCATGCTCGCCGCCTACCACGGGCATGCCCCGGCGGTGGAAGTGCTCCTCGCCCGCGGCGCCGAGCCGGACCAGGCCAACGATCGCGGCCAGACCCCGCTCGCGGGCGCGGTCTTCAAGGGGGAGGACGCCGTCATCCGCGCCCTCCTCGCCGGCGGAGCCGACCCGGCGGCGGGCACGCCGTCCGCGATGGATACCGCGCGGATGTTTGGGAAGACAGAGCTCTTGGAGCTGTTCGGCGGCCATTGAGGGGCCGCCGAGGGGCCGCTGAGAGGGGCGCCGTAAATGTGGTCGCGGTGGCGAAATGGGTGGGTCATCATGACGTCGGGCCCTACCCCGGACTTCACCGGGGAGTTCCCCTGGGGCCACCGACGAGAGGCAGAGGAAGATGGTCTACACCAAGCGGAAGACGATGGGCGGCCCTACATGTTGCTGCGCGGCCTAGGCATCCCCGCTCCCCGGTCGCGTCGACAGCTTGATGTGAGGCTTTTCCCATGTTCGATCCAGTCATAGCGCCGAGCGGCACGCTGCTCGGCCTGCTGCAGAGGGGCCGCGGTGACGGCACGCTGCATGCGCTCGCCGCGCCGCGCGCAGAAGCGCTCGCGGCTCTCAACCATTGCGTACTGAACGATCCCCGCCACGACTGGCAGGTCGAGAACCGCTCCCTGTACTACGCACGCTTGTACCTGGATCTCCACGGGGGTCTCGATGAGATCGAGCGGCACCTTTGCGACGCCGACGACTGTCTCGACACCGACGAGGCCAGGACCGGCCTCGCGCTCGCGGTGCTCGGGCACCTCGCCTCGTACGGCAGGGACGACGCCCTTGCGCTGCTGCGGCGATATGCCGCCGGCGGCTCCAACTGGGCCTGGGCCCTCGATGAGCTCGCACTGCGCGACGACGACAGCGGCCTGTGCGCGCTGGCCGCGCCGGTCCTCGCCCGCTTCCCGGCGACCCCGGAGGGCGACGCTGAGCTGGCCGTCGCCGTACGGGACGCCTTCGAACCGCGGCCGTGGCGGCTGTGGGCAGAGGACCGGCGAGAGGCGATCGGCGCCCGCGTGCGCGCGGCCCAGGAAGCCGGTTCCTTCGACCGCTGGCAGCGCCAGCTGCGACCCACCGGGCCCCGGCCGGGCTGGAGCGTCCAGGCCGTCTTCGACTGGGCCGACCAGGGCGTCGAGCGCGGCAGCGCCCTCCATGTGCCCGCGGCCCGCTGTCTGTCGGCCGTCGCGGGGCCCGAAGACCGGACCGCGATCGTCAAGGCCGCACGCGAAGGTTCCGAAGGCGCGCGCTGTGCCGCCCTGCACTATCTCGCCCAGTCACGCGACCCCGTCGTCCTCGATCTGATCGAGGCCGCGGTGTCGGGCGGCTCCCGCACCGTCGCCGACGCCGCCGTCTCCGCGTTCGAGCGGATGTGCGGCGACGAGGCCGTCGACCGGGCCCGAGGCTGGGTGCACCGGCCCGACGCGCTCGGCGCGTCCGCGGCGGGCGTGCTCGCCTGCCGGGGCGCCGCCAAGGACGACAAGCTGGTCCTCGGCGCGCTGCGCGACACCGTACGGGCCGACGGCCCCGACGCACCACTGCTGTGGAAGCTCGTCGACGGGGCCGGACGGCTCGGCATCGGCTGCGCCGCACCCGTACTGCGCCATGTGTACCGGGAGACCGCCTCCTCGCAGCTGCGAGGACGCGCGGCCCGCTCGCTCGCCGTCACCGACGCCTCCTTCGCCACCGGGTTCGCCGTCGAATGCCTGTGGGACTGCGAGGAGACCACCAGAGAAGTCGGCGCCCTGCGCGCCGAGACCGGCGATGTGCGCGTTGCCGAGCGCTTGCGCCGACTGGCCGCCGATCCGGCCGAGGAGGCAGAGGTGCAAACCGCCGTACGCAGCAGAATCGGCCCGGACATGCCCGCAGTGTGACATTCGGGACGCGAAACAGCCCCGGCCACAAACGCTCACGGGACGTTAGCCAAGCGGAAAGGTCCACGTTGGCGCAGCCACCCCGGGCCAGACGACAACACGGGTATGCGTGTCGTCATCATCACCGAATCCTTTCCGCCAGACGTCAATGGTGTGGCGCACTGCGCCCTGCAGACCGCCCGGCACCTCGCCGCGCGCGGTCATGACCCGCTCGTCATAGCCCCGGCGGTCGCCGGGGCGGCCGTCGGCTCCGACCAGAGCGCGCCCTGCCCCGTGGTGCGCGTGCCCTCTCTGCCGCTGCCCGGATATCCGCAAGTACGGGTGGCGCTCCCCAGCCGCCGGGTGGCGGCCGCGATCGCCGCCCACCGGGCCGAGCTCGTCCATCTGGCCAGCCCCTTCGTGCTCGGCGTGCGCGGCATGGCGGCGGCGACGCGACTGGGCCTGCCGGCCGTCGCCGTCTACCAGACCGACCTCGCCGGCTATGCCCGTACATACGTGGGCGCCGGCGAAGGGGCCGCGTGGCGGCGTATCCGCACCGTGCACAGCGCCGCGGACCGCACGCTCGCGCCCTCCAGCGCCGCCCTGCGCGATCTGGAGGAGCACGGGGTCGAGCGGGTGCGGCTTTGGCCGCGCGGTGTGGACACCGCGCGGTTTCGGCCGGAGCTGCGGGACGAGGAACTGCGCCGCGAGCTCGCCCCGAACGGCGAGCTGATCGTCGGCTACGTCGGCCGTCTCGCCCCCGAGAAGCATGTCGAGCTCCTCGCCGGGGCCTGCGGGATGCCCGGCGTACGGGTCGTGGTCGTCGGCGACGGGCCCAGCGAGCCGTCGCTGCGCACCGCACTGCCCGGGGCCGTCTTCCTCGGCCGCAGGACTGGCGACGACCTCGCCCGGATCTTCGCCTCGCTCGACGTCTTCGCACACACCGGTCCGTACGAGACCTTCTGCCAGACCGTGCAGGAGGCCATGGCCAGCGGGGTGCCGGTCATCGCCCCGGCCGCGGGCGGACCGCTCGACCTGGTCGACCACGGGCGTACCGGACTGCTGGTGGAGCCGCGGGACGTGGACGCGGTGCAGACGGCGGTCGCGACGCTGGCGGGGGACCCGGAGCTGCGTGCCGCCTACGGGCTGGCCGGGCGGGCCGCCGTCGAGGGCAGGACCTGGGCCGTGATCGGGGACCTGCTCCTCGACCACTACGCCGAGGTGCTGGGCGCGCGTACGGCGGTGGCGGCATGAGCGCGCTGCGGATCGTACGGCTCGCCAACTTCGTTACCCCGGCCTCCGGCGGCCTGCGCACCGCGCTGCGTGAGCTCGGCAAGGGCTATCTGGCCGCGGGCCACGAGCCTGTGCTGATCGTGCCCGGCGACCTGGCGAGCGACCAGCTCACCCCGCAGGGACGGGTGATCACCCTGCCCGGGCCCGAGCTGCCGGGCACCGGCGGCTACCGCGTGCTGGCAGGCCGGCGGCGGCTGCGCGACGTCCTGGAGAGCATCGAACCCGACCGGATCGAGGTCTCCGACCGCACCACCCTGCGGTGGACGGGCGAGTGGGCCCGGCGCCACCGGATCCCCTCGGTGATGGTCTCGCACGAGACGGCCGACGGAGTGCTCAGGACGTGGGGGCTCTCGGAGTCGCTCGCGAGCCGGACCGCGGACCGGCTCAACCGCCAGACCGCGTGGGCGTATTCGCGGATCGTGTGCACGACGGAGTGGGCGGAGCGGGAGTTCGTCCGCATCGGGGCGCGCAATGTGGTGCGCGCGCCCCTCGGCGTCGATCTGGTCGGCTGCAGGCCGGAACGGCGCAGCAAGGTCCTGCGCGCGAAGTATGCCGCCGGGGCCGAGGTGCTTCTGCTGCTCTGCTCCCGCCTCTCGGTCGAGAAGCGCCCGGGTATGGCACTGGACGCCCTCGCCGAGCTGAGGGAACGCGGTGTGCGGGCCTCCCTGGTGGTCGCCGGCGACGGCCCGCTGCGGGCCGCGCTGACCCGCAGGGCCCGGGCGGAGGGGCTGCCCGCGGTCTTCCTCGGCTATGTCGGCGACCGCGAGATGGTGGCCGACCTCCAGGCGGCGGCGGACCTCTGCCTGGCGCCGGGCCCAGTGGAGACCTTCGGGCTCTCGGCCCTGGAGGCGCTGGCCTGCGGCACGCCGGTCGTGGCGAGTGCGTCGTCGGCGCTGCCGGAGGTGGTGGGCGACGCGGGAGCGGCCGCCGTCGACACTCCGGAGGACTTCGCCGACGCGGTACAGACCCTGCTCGCCCGCCCGGAGAACGACCGCCGCGAGGCGGCCAGGGCGCGGGCCGAACTCTTCGACTGGCAACGGTCGGTGGAGGCGTTCCTCGCGGCGCACGAGGCCCCGCCGGTGCGCGAGCGTGCACACGGAGAAGGGGTGACGACGTGACGGCGGGCCGGGGCGCCACGCTGGTGGAGCCGGGCTCGGAGGGCCAGGAGGGGGGCGAGGAGGCCCGTCGGCACGGGGCGAAGGTGCGCGTCGACGGGCTTGTCGAACTCGGTCAACGCGGCACCGGGAGCGCCTCGGCGGTCGGGGACGGCGCCCCGGTGGGCACGTACGTCTCCAGGGCTGCTGTCGTGGTCCCGGTGGTCGGGGACGGCGCGCCGGTGGGCGCGCACGTCTCCACGGCTGCCGCCATAACCCCGGCGGTCGGGGACAGCGCCCCCGTGGACGCGTACGTCTCCGGGGCTTCCGTAGCGGCTTCAGTGGTCGGGGATGGCGCGCCGGTGGGCGCGTCCGCCTCCCGGGCTGCCGCCGTAACCCCGTCCGTCAGCCAGCGCGCGCCCGGCGTTGGAGCCGTCCCCCGACTCCCCTCCCGCGCCCCCCGTTTCGCCGCTCTCGGTGACTCCCTCACCGAAGGGGTCGGCGATCGCGTCGGTGACCACTGGCGGGGGTGGGCCGCTCTGCTCGCCCCGGGGATCGGGGGCGGCGACGCGCCCGCCGAGTTCCGGAACTTCGCCGTCAGCGGGGCGCTCACCCGGGACGTCGCCGAGCGGCAGACCCCCGAGGCGCTGGCGTTCGAACCCGACATCGCCGCCGTACTCGTCGGGGTCAACGACACCCTGCGCCGCACCTTCGACATCGAGGACATGGCCCGGCAACTCGACGCCGTCTGCGAGCAGCTCGTGGCCCGCGGCACCGTGCTGCTGACCGCCTGTCTGCCCGACCCCGGCAGCATGCTCGGGCTTCCCCTGCCGCTCGCCCGCCCGCTCGCGAGGCGTCAGCGGGCGGTCAACGCGGTCGTCCACGCCCTGTCCGACCGCTACGGCGCCGTACATCTTCATACCGCTGACGCCGCCTGGGTCGCCGACCGGTCCATGTGGAGCGCCGACCGGCTGCATCCGGGCGAGCGTGGGCACCGGATGATCGCCCGGCGCTTCCACGAGCTGCTGTCCGAGCGCGGGCTCGCCCACGGGACCGCGCCCGGCGGCGAGCCGGAACAGCCCCCGCCGAGCCGGTCCGCGTCCGTGCTGTGGCTCGCCACGGCGGGCACCGCGTGGGTGGCGCGCCGCTGCACCGACCTGCTGCCGCAGCTGATGCGGCTGGCGGGCGCGGAGGTACGCCATTGGGCGCGCGGCACCAGCGCACGCCTGGACCTGAGCGCCGAGCGCGCGCTCTCGTCCGCGCTGGCCGCCGTGTCATTGGAGGGTCCCCTTGCCAGAATGGGGGAATGAGCGGGCGCTGGGAGTTCTGGATCGACCGTGGCGGTACCTTCACCGACGTCGTGGGCAGACGCCCCGACGGTCGGCTCGTGACCCGGAAACTGCTCTCGCACAACCCGGAGCGGTACCGGGACGCGGCCGTCGCCGGAATCCGGCTGCTCCTCGGTGTCGGCCCGGACGAACCCGTCCCGGCCGACCGCGTCGACAGCGTGAAGATGGGCACGACCGTCGCCACCAACGCCCTCCTCGAGCGGCGCGGCGAGCCGACCGTCCTCGTCATCACCGAGGGATTCCGGGACGCGCTGCGCATCGCGTACCAGAACCGGCCCCGGCTCTTCGACCGTCGGATCCTGCTCCCGGAGGCGGTGTACGACCGCGTCATCGAGGTCCCAGAACGCGTTGACGCCCACGGCGAGACCGTCCGCCCGCTCGACCTGGCGGCCGTCACCGAGCAGTTGACGGCCGCCCGCGCCGACGGCTTCAGCGCCGCCGCCGTCGTGCTGCTGCACGGCTACCGCCATCCCGCCCACGAGACCCGCGTCGCCGACGAGGCCCGCGCGCTCGGCTTCGCCCAGGTCAGCTGCTCCCACGAGGTCAGCCCGCTGATCAAACTGGTGCCGCGCGGGGACACCACAGTTGTCGACGCCTACCTCTCGCCGATCCTTCGACGTTACGTCGACGAGGTCGCGGCCGAGCTCGACGGCATCCGCCTGATGTTCATGCAGTCCAACGGCGGACTGCGCGAGGCCGCCCACTTCCGCGGCAAGGATGCCGTGTTGTCCGGCCCGGCCGGCGGTGTGGTCGGCATGGCCCGGACCGCCGAACAGGCGGGATTCGGCCGGGTCATCGGCTTCGACATGGGCGGCACATCCACCGATGTGTCGCACTACGCGGGCGAGTTCGAGCGTGAGCTCGGCACCCAGGTCGCCGGCGTACGGATGCGAGCTCCCATGATGAACATCCACACCGTCGCGGCCGGCGGCGGCTCCGTCCTCCACTTCGACGGCCGCCGCTACCGCGTGGGTCCCGACTCCGCCGGCGCCGTGCCTGGCCCCGCCTGCTACCGCCGCGGCGGCCCCCTCACCGTCACCGATGCCAATGTGATGCTCGGCCGCATCCAGCCCGGCCACTTCCCCGCGGTCTTCGGCCCGGACGGCGATCAGCCGCTGGACGCCGACACCGTGCGCGAGCACTTCACCGAACTGGCCGATGAGGTACGCAAGGAGAGCGGCACGGACCGCACCCCCGAAGAGGTCGCCGCCGGTTTCCTGGAGATCGCCGTACTCAATATGGCGAACGCCGTCAAGAAGATCTCCGTACAGCGCGGACACGACATCACCCGCTACGCCCTCACCTCTTTCGGGGGCGCGGGCGGCCAGCACGCCTGCGCCGTCGCCGACGCCCTCGGTATCAACACTGTCATCGTGCCGCCGCTGGCAGGGGTGCTCTCCGCGTACGGCATCGGGCTCGCCGACGCGACCGCCATGCGCGAGCAGTCGGTCGAGGCGGAACTGGACGAGGCCGCACTCGGACGCGTGCGCACACTCTGCGACGAACTCGCCGCCCGCACCCGCGCCGAACTGCGCGCCGACGCCGTCCCGGACGCCGCGATCAGCACGCACGCGCGCGTGCTGCTCCGCTACGCGGGCACGGATGCCAGTCTGCCCGTGCCGCTGGACACCGTCAGCGCCATGAAGGAGTCCTTCGAAACGACCCACCGTGCCCGCTACGCGTTCACCATGGACAAGCCGCTCGTCGTGGAGGCGGTCTCTGTCGAGGCGGTGGGGACGGCGGGGGAGCACGGCGCGTACGTCGTCGAAGAGACCGCGGGCGGCGGGGAGTTCACCCCGCGCGCCGTGGTGCGGATGTTCGTGGACGGCGAGCGGCGTCAGACGCCCCTGTACCGGCGGGCGGACCTGCAGCCCAAAGACGCCGTGGAGGGGCCCGCGATCATCGCCGAGGCCGACGCCACCACCGTGGTCGACCCCGACTGGCGCGGGGCCGTCGACGAGAGCGGGCATCTGCTGCTCACGCGCGTACGGCCCCGCCCGGGCCGGGTCGCCGTCGGCACCGATGTCGACCCCGTCCTCCTGGAGGTCTTCAACAATCTCTTCATGGCCATCGCCGAGCAGATGGGCGTACGCCTGGAGAACACCGCCCACTCCGTCAACATCAAGGAGCGGCTCGACTTCTCCTGCGCCCTCTTCGACGCGGACGGCAATCTGATCGCCAACGCGCCCCACATCCCCGTACATCTCGGCTCGATGGGCGAGTCCATCAAGGAGGTGCTGCGCCGCAACGAGGGCGTGATGCGGCCGGGCGATGTGTATGCGATCAACGACCCGTACCACGGCGGCACTCACCTCCCCGATGTAACGGTCGTGACGCCCGTGTTCGAGGGGAATGACCTGCGCTTCCTGGTGGCCTCGCGCGGCCATCACGCCGAGATCGGCGGCATCACCCCCGGCTCCATGCCCGCCTTCAGCCGCACCGTGGACGAGGAGGGTGTGCTCTTCGACAACTGGCTGCTGGTACGGGACGGGCAACTGCGCGAGGCCGAGACGCGAGAGCTGCTGACCACCGCACCCCACCCGTCCCGCGCGCCCGACACCAACCTCGCCGACCTGCGCGCCCAGATCGCCGCCAACGAGAAGGGGATCGCCGAACTGCGCCGGATGGTCGACCAGTTCGGACTCGATGTCGTCCAGGCCTATATGCAGCATGTACGGGACAACGCCGAGGAGTCGGTGCGCCGCATCGTCGCCGGGCTGAGCGACGGCTCGTATCGCTACGAGACCGACGGCGGGGCAGTCATCCAGGTGGCTCTGCGCGTGGACCGCGAGGCGCGCAGCGCCGTCATCGACTTCACCGGCACCTCGCCGCAGCAGCCCGGGAACTTCAACGCTCCCAAGTCCGTTGTGATGGCAGCGGTGCTGTATGTGTTCCGGACGCTCGTCGCCGACGACATTCCGCTCAACAGCGGCTGCCTGGAGCCACTGGAGGTGCGGGTGCCGGAGGGCTCGATGCTCGCGCCCGTATACCCGGCGGCGACCGTCGCCGGCAATGTGGAGACCTCGCAGGCCGTCACGGGCGCGCTGTACGCGGCGCTCGGTGTCCAGGCCGAGGGCTCGGGCACGATGAACAACCTGACCTTCGGCAACGACCGTGTGCAGTACTACGAGACGGTTGCCAGCGGCTCCGGCGCGGGCGACGGCTTCGACGGCGCCGACGCCGTGCAGACCCATATGACCAATTCGCGCCTCACCGACCCCGAAGTGCTGGAGTGGCGCTACCCGGTGCGGGTGGACGCCTTCGCCGTACGGGAGGGCAGCGGCGGCCGGGGACGCTGGAACGGTGGCTGCGGAGTCGTTCGCAAAATCCGCTTCCTGGAGCCGATGACGGTGGCGCTGCTCACCGGCCACCGTCGCGTCCCGCCGTACGGCATGGCGGGTGGCGAGGCGGGCGAGCTCGGCAGGAACCTCGTGGAGCGTGCCGACGGCAGCGTGACGGAGCTGCACGGCGTGGACTCTGTGGACGTCCGCCCCGGGGACGTGCTCGTGATGCGCACACCCGGCGGCGGGGGCTACGGCACGCCCGAGGCGTAGTCAGCGGAGTGGGCGGATCGAACCGGGACGAAACGCACCGGCGTCCCGGGCACGGCCTGAGCCGCCGCCGCGAGATCCCGCTCGTCGACCACCGCCACCACCGGATAGCCGCCGGTGGTGGGATGGTCGGCGAGAAAGACCACAGGGCAGCCGTCCGGAGGCACTTGGACGGCCCCCAGCACCATGCCCTCGCTGGGGAGTTCGCCTCGTACGGCGCGCTCCAGGGACGGCCCTTCGGTACGCAACCCGATGCGGTTGCTCGCCGAGGAGACCCGGTAGGCGCCTCGCGTCAGGGTGTTCAGCGCCGCGTCCGTGAACCAGTCGGCGCGCGGCCCGAACCGGACCCGCAACACCAGTTCGGCCGGCGGGGCGGGCCACGGCACGCCGCCGTCGAGCCGGGCCGGCGGGCCGTCAGGCTTCCCGAGCGGCAGGACCATGCCGTCCGTAAGGGGCTGGGGACCGAGCCCGGAGAGCAGATCGGTGGAGCGGCTGCCGAGCACCGGATCGACCGCGATCCCGCCGGCGAACGCCACATAGGTGCGCACACCGCGCTCCGCCCGACCCGCCTCCAGCAGCGATCCCGCGGCAATCCGCACCGGCGCGCCCCACGCCACCGGCCGCCCGTCGACCGTGACGGAGCAGGGCGCGCCGCCCACCGCGACGGTCACCGCGCAACGCGGCCGCAGGGCACACCCGTTGAGCGTGGTCTCCAGGACCGCCGCACTCGGGAGGTTGCCCACGAGACGGTTGACGAGACCGGCCGAGTGCGGGGCGAGCGCCCCGGAGCGCGGCACCCCCAGATGGGCATGCCCGGGCCGCCCCAGGTCCTGCACAGTGGTCAGCGCCCCGGCCCGTACGACCGCGAAGGCCCGGTCCGTCATCGGTGGATCCCCGCCCGCTGCGGCACAAAGCGCACCCGCGTACCCGGCGAGAGCAGCGCGGCGGGCTCCCGCGCCGGATCCCACAGCACTGTGTCCGTCGTCCCGATCAGCTGCCAGCCGCCGGGGGACGAGCGGGGATACACCCCGGTGTACGGACCGGCCAGGGCGAGCGCCCCGGCCGGGACGGAGGTGCGCGGGGTGGCCCTGCGCGGGACCGCGTACTGCTGCGGGAGCCCCGTCAGATAGCCGAAGCCGGGCGCGAACCCGCAGAAGGCGACCCGGAATTCGGCCGCCGAATGAATCCGCACGACCTCCTCTTCCGGCACCTGCCACAGCGCCGCGACATCCGCCAGATCGGGCCCGTCGTAACGCACCGGAACCTCGATCGCGTCCTGCACGCGCGCGTGGAGAGCCGGAATCTCCCACTGAGCCAGCTCCCGAGCGAAGTGCTCCGGCCCGTCGAGCCCGTCGAGGAGCACCGTCCGCGCGGCGGGCACGATCTCCCGGATCGCGGGAAGGACGCCCGCGGCGCGCCGACGCAGCAGTTCGGCATGGAGCGCACCGGCCTCATCCCCGTCGGTCAGCTCGACGAGGAGGGCCCGGTCGCCGACCGGAAGTGCCCTCATACGAAGGCCTCCACGCGGACCCCGACGGTCTCCAGCTGCTGTCGCACCCGGCGGGCGAGCGTGACGGCCCCCTGGGTGTCGCCGTGCAGACAGAGCGAGCGGGCACGAACCGTGACCGACCGTCCGCAGCGCGAGGTGATCACCCCGAACCGCGCCATGCTGACGGACCGTTCGACGACCGCGGCCGGGTCGGTGAGCACCGCTCCGTCCTGCCCGCGCGGCACGAGCGTGCCCTCCGCGGTGTACGCGCGGTCGGCGAACGCCTCGGTGACGACGGGCAGTCCGGCCTTCTCCGCCATGGTGTGCAGCTTCGATCCGGGCAGCCCGAGCAGCGGCAGTCGCTCGCCCGACAGCAGTACGCCTTCGACGACGGCCGCCGCCTGCTCCTCGTCGTGGACGACGCGGTTGTACAGAGCGCCGTGCGGTTTGACGTACGAGACACGTGAGCCGGCCGCCCGGGCGAAGATCTCCAACGCCCCTATCTGGTAGGCAATCTCGGCGGCCAGCTCGTCGGGTGGGACGTCCATGGGACGCCGTCCGAAGCCGGCCAGATCGCGGTACGAGACCTGGGCGCCGATCCGCACCGACCGGACCGCCGCCAGCTCGCAGACCCGGCGCATGGTGGCTGCGTCCCCGGCGTGGAAGCCGCAGGCGACATTGGCGCTGGTGACGACGGACATCAGCTGTTCGTCGTCGGTCAGCCGCCAGCGGCCGAAGCCTTCGCCGAGGTCGGCGTTGAGATCGATGGATGCCCAGGTCATGTGTTCCTCTTTTTGCTTCTCCTCAGGCCACGCGGTACTGCTCGTCGCGGGCGTCCGTGATGAACATCTGGCCCGGTGCGTGCGTGATCGCGAACGGCGGCCGCGAGGCCGTCACCGCCGCCTGCGGCGTGTCCTGCGGCCGGTCCTTCGTCCGGTTCACAGCAGCTCCTTGCCACGCGTCTCGGGCAGGCCGAGCAGCGCCACCACCGCGAGCCCGTAGCCGACGGCGCCGAGGACGAGCGCGCCGCCGACTCCCCAGCTGTCGGACAGAAAGCCGACGAGGGTGGGCAGGAACGCGCCCACGCCGCGGCCGCAGTTGTATGTGAAGCCCTGCCCGGTGCCGCGTACGGCGGTCGGGTAGAGCTCGCTGAGGAACGATCCGAAGCCGCTGAAGATCGCGGACATGCAGAAGCCGAGCGGGAAGCCGAGGACGAGCAGCAGGCCGTTCGCCCCCGAGGGGATGTTGGTGTAGGCGAGGATCCCGATCGCGGACAGCACGGCGAAGAGGATGATGTTCTTCTTCCGGCCGATCCGGTCCGAGAGATAGCCGCCGGTGAGGTAGCCGACGAAGGCGCCGGAGATCAGGAAGGTCAGATAGCCGCCGGTGCCGACGACGGTGAGCCCCCGCTCGGTCTTGAGATACGTCGGCACCCACGTTGCGAGCGTGTAGTAGCCGCCCTGGACGCCGGTGGAGAGGAGCGTCGCGAAGAACGTCGTGCGCAGCAGGTCCTTCTTGAAGATCGCGAGGAAGGAGCCGCGCTCGGCGCTGGCGGTGCGACGCGCAGCCGCCTCGGGTGCGTCGCTGACGTTCCGCCGTACGTAGATCACCAGCAGGGCGGGCAGCGCGCCCGTCCAGAACATCACACGCCAGGCGGTGTCGGCGTCGAGGAACTGGAAGACCAGGGTGTAGACGATGACGGCGAGCGCCCAGCCGGCCGCCCACGCGCTCTGCACGGCGCCGAGCGTGCGGCCGCGGTGCTTGGCACTGGCGTACTCCGCGACCAGGATCGCGCCGACGGCCCACTCGCCGCCGAAGCCGAGGCCCTGAAGGGCCCGGAACACAAGCAGAGTCTCGTAGTTGGGGGCGAAACCGCACAGGACGGTGAACACCGCATAGGTGATCACCGTGAGCATCAGCGCCTTCACCCGGCCGATCCGGTCGGCGAGGATGCCGGCGCCGGCGCCGCCCACCGCGGAGACGACCAGGGTGACGGTGGTGAGAAGACCGGTCTGTCCGTTGTCGAGACTGAAGTACGCGGCTATCGCCACCATGCTGAGCGGCAGCGTGAAGTAGTCGTAGGAGTCGAGGGCATAGCCGCCGAACGCACCGCCGAAGGCGCGGCGGCCGCGTGGACCGAGCGCCTTCAGCCATGCGAACGCGCCGGTGTCCTCGGGGAGTTCGCCCTGCTTCGACTGTGCCTGGGTCGTACTCATCTGCACCTCGCAGAGGGGGAGGAGGGTGCTGCCGAGACTGTGCGGTGAAGCCAAGGTAGGGGATTGTTGAACGATCCGACAAGAGTCATGCCGGGTCGTTCTTGCTTCTACGCTTCTACGATGGAGCTCACGCGTCGGCGAGAGCGGCCGGCGAGGGAGAGAGGGCGTTGTGGGGACGACGGAGTCCGAGAACGGCGGACTGGCGGACGATCGCTCGCTGTTGGGCCGCACCAGCACGGCGGAACGGGTCGCGGACATCCTGCGCACCCGCATCGCGGAGGGCTACTTCCCGCCGGGAGAGCGTCTTTCGGAGGACAGCATCGGCAAGGCGCTCGGCGTCTCACGCAACACACTGCGCGAGGCGTTCCGGCTGCTGACACACGAGCGACTGCTGGTACACGAGCTGAACCGCGGGGTCTTCGTGCGGATGCTCGCCGTTCAGGACGTCGTGGACATCTACCGCACCCGGCAGTTGGTCGAATGCGCCGTCGTGCACGGGCTGGGGGAGCCGCCGTACGCGCTGGAGCAGCTGGACGCGGCCGTGGCGGGCGGTGAGCGATCGGAGCGTGAGCACGACTGGAAGGGCGTCTCCACGGCCAACATCCACTTCCACCGCGAACTCGTCGCCCTCGCCGGCAGCGCCCGCACGGATGAGCTGATGCGCAGCGTGCTGGCCGAGCTGCGGCTGGCATTCCACGTGGTGGACGACCCGCGGCGGCTGCACCAGCCTTATCTCGTACGCAACCGGGCGATTTTGGAAGCCCTGCGGGCGGGGGACCGGTCGGGCGCGGAGCGGCTCCTCGCGGACTACCTCGACGACTCGCGCATGCAACTGGTCGAGACGTACGCGCACCTCGTCGCCGAGGAGGGCGCCGACGGAGCGTAGGTGGAGCGGGAACAGTTCGGGCGGGACGGAGCGGGGCGGCTCGGGCAGGGCGGAGCGCGGTGGGCCGGGCGGGGACGGGGCGCGATGGGCCGGTCGCTTCTGCGCAGTTTCGACCGTTGTCAGTGCGAGGACCTAATCTGTGCAGCGTGACTTCGCCTGCCTCGACGGACTTCGTTCCGCCCCAGCTCAGCGCGGGGCCGCGGCCCGCGCAGGGCCCGGCCGCCGACGAAGGGCTCGCGCGGCGGCTGCGCGCGCTCGCGTGCACCGCGCCGCTGCACGACCTCGACACCCGCAAGGCGAATCTCGCGGGGGAGTACACCGTGTACGCGATGGCTGAGGTCGCCCTCGCGGCGATCGACCTCGTCACGCTGAACATGGACTTCGACACCGGCGCCGATCACGACCAGATAGTGGCGAGGCTGCTCCCGCGCGTCGCCGCCCAGGCCCCGCGGCGCCCGGTCGCCGAGCACGGGCGGGTCGCCCGCTGGGTCCTGGACAACCTGATCAACGTCGGCAGTGTGGACCGCGGATTCCGCGCGGTGTACGGCACGTTCGGCCCCGACGGCGTTTACACCCGGCGTGACTACGACTTCAAGCTCATCGAGGAAGTGCCGGGATACGGCGGCAGCGTCTATCTCCGTACGACCGACGAAGCGGTCAACGTCCTGGTCGGCGCGCTCGACACGGACGTCACCAGCGCGCAGATCGCGGCCGAGGTGAAGCTGGAGGTCCTGATCAGCAGGGGTCGCCTCGCCGATGCCCAGCTCGCGGCCGAGCAGGCCAGGTACCGCACCGTTCAGTACGCCGAGACGCTGCGCAGAGCGCTGGAGGCGACCCGGCGCAATGTGCGGGCCGTCGACTGGCTCAACGCGGTGCCCGACATGATCGCCGAAGCGCTCGACCATGTCGCCGACCGCTACCGCCATGAGAACGCGATCCTGACGAACATCCGCAAGGCGCGGGACGAGGCCGAAGACCCCGAGCGCAAGCGGCGCGCCGCTGAGCTCGTCGACATCGTCAAGGACTGCATCCGCCGCCACACCCAGCTCCAGTCCCGACTGCTCGAGGCCGGCCCGCTGTTCCGCGCCGAACAGGACCGCCAGGCCTTCGCCCGCCCCACCGCCCGGACCGGGCTCGATCTGTACGGGCAACTGGTCGCTCCGATCCTGCCGCTCGCCGTGGAGGCGGCGATCCGGGTCACGGACGCGTTCTTCGCCCGCGGGACCGGTTTGCGTACGCCGTCGTCCGTACGGGTCGGTGACCTGGTCGACATGCTGCTCACCCCGCCGATGGAGCGCGAGCATCTGGGCGCGGAGATGCCCGAGCCGGATCTGATCGCCACGCCCGACGACAGCCGCTTCAGCGAAGGGCAGCTGGCGAGCGCGATGGAACTGCTCGACCTGGAGTACGACGCGCCGCGCCGCCTCTCGGGACTGCTCGCCGAGGCCCGCCGCCGCGATCCCGAACTGCCGTATCTGGTCGCCCTGCTGGCCGTTCACGCGGCGAGCCCACCGGTCGGCACAGCCTACCGCCAGGGCGAGAAGCGGCTGCTGTTCGCCGTCGACGACGGCACCGAACTGGAGGACCCGGAATTCGGCGGGGCGGACCTGATCGTGGGCACGGCACTGCTGGACGCGGCGGGCATGGCGGCCCGCACGGAAGTTCCAGCCCCGTCGGCGTTTGAGGCGCGGGGTCTGGGGCGGAGCCCCAGTTCGGGAAGGGGCGGGTAGGGGAGAGGCCCGCCGCAGGCGTCCCGCCCCGACCCGTTGCCCAGCCTTCCCCACCTCAGAAGTTCCGCAGCAAGGAGCACCAGTGACCGACCACCACGCCGAACAGCACGCGTGGCGTGAGCCGGACGTCCACGAGGCGTCGGTCCCGGCCACCCCGGCCGCCGTCACACCCGCCGACGCCGCCGACGCCGCGCGGCTCGTCTCCTTCGGACTGCAGCCCAAGCTGCTGCCCGCGCGCGACGCCGAATACGCCGAGCTGCTCCGCCGCTACCGCGAAGAGACCGCCTTCGCCCGGCTCGCCGACGCCGTCGCCACCGGCCTCGGGCTCGTCGTCCTCGAAGTCTCCCCGCGCGCCGGCGTGGCCGTCACCGCCGGTGAGGATTCCGTCTTCGCCGTCCGCATGGGCGACTACGCCCGCCGTGCGTCCGCCGACTCCGCGGACCGCTTCCTGCACGGCCTGGCCCATCTCGCCGTCGCCGCGATGGCGTTCCCCCGCCCCGAGGACCTCGCCGACGACGGCTATATCGGCCGCATAACGGTCAACGGCGTCGACGCGTTCGTCCGCCAGGCCTGTCGCCGCCTGGAGGAGCGCGCCGACGCGCAGGGCGAGAACACCGACCCCGCCACCGGCGCCCCCGGCCTGGAAGCCGCCTGGAGGGTCTACGCACGCCGCAGCGCCACCGGCGCCACCAAGGACGCGCGACGCCTGGCCGGATCCACCACCGGCATCGTCGGCAAGGCGGTCGCCTTCCTCACCGACTCCGGCTTCCTCCAGCGGACCGGTGACGACGCGGGAGGCGCGTACCGCACCACCGCCCGCTACCAACTGCAGGTGCGCGACATGGCGGGCAGCGCCGCCATGGCCGAGCTCATCGAGCTCGGCGTCGTACCGGTCAGCGACGGCAACGCCACGCTCGTGCCCCCGCCCGACGCGGACGACCTGGAGCTGGCGGCCGACGCCGGCCTGCCCTTCCACGCCTGATCCCGTACCTCCCTGCCAACTACGAGAGTCCGCCGCCATGTACGAGCTGTCCCGGGTCCGCCTCTACTCCATCGGGCCTGCCGGTGCGCGCTATGCAGACACCGTGCTGGACCTGCGTGGAGTCGGCGAGCCGGTGCCCCACCCCGCCCCCACACAGGCGGAGTTCTTCGAGGAGGAGCCGGTCGGCCCGCCGCGCCGCCCCGCGCCGGCCGGCGTGCTTTTCCTGGAGAACGGCGGCGGCAAGTCCGTACTGCTGAAGCTGATCTTCTCGGTGATGCTGCCCGGCCACCGCAACACCCTCGGCGGTGCCAGCTCCGGCGTGCTGCGCAAGTTCCTGCTCGCCGACGACTGCGGACATGTCGCCCTGGAGTGGCAGCACACGCTCACCGGCGAGCTGGTGGTGGTCGGCAAGGTCAGTGAGTGGCGGGGCCGCCAGGTCTCGGGCGACCCGCGGAAGTTCGCGGAAGCCTGGTACTCCTTCCGGCCAGGACCGGGGCTCAGCCTGGACTCTCTGCCGGTGGCCGAATCGATCGCTGTCCGTCCGCCTGTCGAGGGCGCGTCGGGCGCGCAGGGCCGCCGCCGCACGATGAAGGGATTCCGGGACGCCATCACCGAGGCGGGCAAGGCGTATCCGCACCTCGATGTGTACTGGGAGGAGATCCACGACCGCTGGAACGAACACCTTGGCGATGTGGGTCTCGACCCCGAACTGTTCCGCTACCAGCGGGAGATGAATGCGGACGAGGGCGAGGCGGCCGGACTCTTCGCCGTCAAGAAGGACTCCGACTTCACCGATCTGCTGCTGCGGGCCGTCACCGACACCCGCGACACGGACGGACTCGCCGACCTCGTCAGCAGCTTCGGCAACAAGCTCGGCCGCCGCGCCGAACTCACCGCGGAACGCGACTTCACGGCCGGCTCGGTCGATCTGCTCGGCCGGATCGTGGAAGCGGCCGATGCCCGGGCCAAGGCCCGCGACATCCACGCGGGCGCCGAGCGCCGTACGCGCACGCTGGCCCGTCGGCTCTCCGCCCGCGCCGCCCAGGAACGGGGCCGTACGGCTGACCTCGCCCAGCAGGTCACTGCCGCCGCGCACACCGTTACCGAGGCCGAGCAGGCTCGCAGCCGCAGCTCGCTGATCGCCGCGGAACTGGCCTACCGGCACGCCTCGTTGGCGCTGGCCGTCGCGGAGAAGGGCGCGGCGGCGCAGCGGCGTGAGCTGGCCGACGCGCGTACGCTGCACTCCGCCTGGCAGGCCGCGGAAGCCGTACTGCGCCACCGCGCCGCCGCCGACCGCTCCGCGCGCGTCGCCGCGGCCATCCGAGAGGCCGAACGGGACGCCGCCCCGGCGCTCGCCGCCCGCGCCAAGGCCGCAGCCGACCTCGTCCGCGCGCTTCTGGTCGGCCTTGCGCGGGTCAACACCCAGACGCATGGCGACCTCGACGGTGCCGTCGAACTTGGTGGCGGTGGTGTCC